>JADLFC010000123.1 GCA_020845775.1 Deltaproteobacteria bacterium | reverse complement strand
GGTTTAAATGTTATTTCTAACCACCGGAGGAAAAAAATGAGGAAGTGTTATTTGGCTTTTCTTTTTGGCATGTTATCGGCGACTACGGCGTTAGCGGGCTCTGAAATAGTTACAACTGATTCGGGACTAAGATACCAAGATAATGTTGTGGGTGAGGGTTCTGAGGCGCTTAAGGGAAAGACGGTGAAGGTGCATTATACCGGCTGGCTAGACAATAACGGTGCCAAGGGTACTAAGTTCGATAGCTCAGTGGATCGCGGCAGTCCATTTAGCTTCCCACTGGGCGCTGGCAGAGTGATTAGGGGCTGGGACGAGGGTGTCGCTGGCATGAAGGTGGGCGGGAAAAGAACTCTCTTAATTCCGTCCGAGCTGGGATATGGGAGCCAGGGAGCGGGTGCAGTCATTCCGCCAAATGCTAATCTCATTTTTGATGTCGAACTGCTAGAAGTTAATTAGTTGGTGCATACTGTCGCAACTTTCCAAGGTTCAAGAAGCAATAAAATGGGCCTTGGGGGCCTGCGCACTTATCAAATTTCGCTAGCACTGAGTTGTTTAAATTTAGCTAGTTACCGCTGTCAATATGCTCCGCCGCTATGTAACTATATTGTTTAATCCCATATCGGGTAAAGGAAAGGCGGCGGCGATTGCGCAGTCGCTAAATTCGCGTCTTAGCGCCGTTTCTCTACAACTGTATTTCCAGTAATGATGTTGCCGATAAAGTCGCGATTTAGAAAATCGTGGGGAAAGCCTAGAGAAATTTGGCTTACGTTATCGAGTTCAACCAAATGCTCACTAGCTAGACAAAAATCTAGTGCTGCTAAATTGTCTTCTAATTGTTCGGTAGTCCTTGCGCCGATTATGGGGCTTGTTACCTCTGGCTTTTGTAGAAGCCAATTTAATGCAACTTGCGCTGAAGTGCGTCCCGTGATTTCAGCAACTTCTCGCACCTTATCGGCAATTCTCAAATTTGTCTCACTAAGTTTCTTGCTTAAATCGCGCTTGCCACTTTCCTTGGTTTCGCTAATGGGCTTACAGCTCAAGAAGCCACCCGCTAACGGCGACCAAGGAGTCACTGCTAAGTTTAAATCCTTAGCCATCGGAAGCAAGTCTCGCTCTGCCGTGCGCTCAGTTAGGTTGTACTCAATTTGTAAGGCGATAAATGGCGACCAGCCCCTAAAGTCTGCCATGGTATTAGCCTGAGATATTTTCCATGCAGGCGTGTCCGATACACCGATGTATAGCACCTTGCCACTCCTAACCATATCGTCGAGGGCTCGCATAATTTCATCTATGGGGGTTCTGTTTTCCCAAATGTGTAACCATAATAGATCAATAAAATCTGTCTTCAGATTTTTTAAACTGGTCTCCACTGAATTGACGAGACTTTTGCGGTGATTGCCACCGGCATTCGGATCGCCAGGAGCTATGCAAAGCGTATACTTAGTTGCAAGCACTAAGCGAGTTCGCAAACGTTTGATAAACTCGCCTAACATGCGCTCACTAGTGCCACCCGTATAAAAGTTAGCGGTATCGATGAAGTTGCCGCCGCGCTCGACATAAGTATCAAATATCTCGCGGCAAACATCCTTGGAACTTCCCCAACCCCAGTCGGTGCCAAAAGTCATAGTGCCAAGACAAAGCGGGGAAACTCTTAAGCCACTTCTTCCTAGTAAGCGATAATTGGATAATTCAGTGATGTTTTTTGTGTTCATACTGTTAGGACTTGTATTACTAATTTAAGCATTAACCGAATATGGTATGAAATGTGCTCATATGTTCAATGAAAGTTTTTTGCAAGTTACCATAAAGAGTTTTTGGGCATACTCTGTAAGGACGGTTAAAAGGCTAAATAACATATGGCATCTATATTTCACACTTCTTACGAAATAAATATGGCACGAATTGCTTCAAAAAGTAAGCATTCGAGGTTATCCGAGCCGGACACGAAAAATCAGCCCAAGAGTTTTGCGGATTTGCTCGTGGAGCAACAAAACCCAAGTAATGTGGCTAAATTATTGCCAGAGGCAAGCGCGAAAGAAATGCCGCCTAGCCCGATTTGCATGGTGGAAAAGGAAAGTCGCCCAGTCGGTGAGACGTTGTCAAACTTCACCTTGGGCGAAAAAGAGAGATCTTTAAATAAGGAAATTGAAAATACAAGCCACATAGCTTCCAAGCCAATTATTGATGCAAAATCGCTAAAGGCGGTGTCTTACGGTGTCAAAAATGAGAATTATGAGGTCAAAAGTCCACCACCACCGCCAGCTATAAAGCTACCTTTTAGTGCGGAAGACTTGGAAGAAAGTTCTGAGCAACAAATTAAAGACATGCGAGAACAGTTTAAAGTCGAGAAAAGGGAATTTTCGCTTGACCACCTAAGAAATATCATAATGTCCAGTGGAATGCAGCACGGAGTTGATCCGCAGTTAGGTTTAGCGGTTGCCGCAGCCGAATCCTCATTTAGAACTGACGCCGTCAGCAAAGATGGACATGAAACAAAGGGCTTGTTTCAGCTCTTAGATTCAACGGCTAGCGATATGCTTAAACATTTGAACCTAGACAAGCCTTATGATGCATTTAACCCAGAGTTGAATTCAAATTTAGGTGTTGGGTATTTAAGACTACTTCACGACACGTTTAGTAAAGAGACAGCGCTAACATCCGAGATGAAAACCTATCCGGCGATATCTGCCGATGATTTGGAAAAGCTTGCCGTCGCGGCATTTAATACCGGCCAAGGAAATGTTGCGCGTGCTCAGGAGAAGGCGCGAGCACGCGGCGAAAATCCAGGAAACTTTTCTGCTGTCGAGCCACATTTATCGCTGAATACGCAGCGTTACGTAAAGCGAGTGATGGGTTTTAAGCAAAACGCGTAGAACCGTTTCTCGTCTGGCAATGCCAATTAAACTTGCACTTTGATTTTGGCACGACATCTGCTTATCGCAGTGATTAGGTTGTTTTGGTTTTAAAGGCGCGTAAGACGACACGCGCATTTCACACAATGGATAGGGGGTAAATTAAGGACCCTAATAAAGGGCAGGCTAATGCTGCTAGTCAGCAATTGCTGGGGGAGAAAGCAATATGGGAATCAATATACGGACTAATGTTCCTTCACTAAACTCACAAAGGAATCTGGGTTCTACTACTAATAGGTTGCAAAAGGCTTACGAGCGGCTATCGTCAGGGCTTAGAATAACTCGAGCATCGGACGATGCTGCTGGTTTATCGATAGCAGAGCAATTGCGAGCTGATACGCGGATTGCCTCTGTTGCCGTTAGAAATGCCAACGATGGCATATCGATTATAGCAATTACTGATGGAGCAATGGGAGAGATTGGAAATGTGCTTGCTCGCTTGGCGGAGTTAGCAGAACAGTCTGCTAACGGCGTATTCAATACTACTCAGCGTTCGGCGTTAGCGCTTGAATTTGATATGCTCCACAGCGAGATTGAGCGCATAGCAAATACTACTGAGTTTAATGGTTTGCAACTCCTCTCTGGGGGTGCAACTATTTCACTGCAGGTTGGCTTCGATGGCTCCTCGCTATCGCAGATCACTTACTCGGGCGTAGCTGCAACATTGGCACAGCTCGGATTAGCTCCAAGTGGTTCGTCGAGGATTCTCTATTCAATCAATGCTGCTACAGTTGCTGAGGCGCAGACTGCGGCTCGCTCTGCTCTCGATGCGGTAAAGGCAGCTATATCCTCTATATCGCGGGATCGAGGAACTTTGGGTGCGGCAGAAAGCAGGTTAAATATGACGATTCAAAATCTGCTAGTAGCAAGAGAAAATTTCCAGTCCGCAGAAAGTCGCATAAGAGATGTCGATGTGGCAGAAGAGGCCGCAGAGCTAACTCGACTAAACATTTTACAGCAAGCTGCTGCATCGGTGCTAGCACAAGCAAACCAACAGCCTAGCTTAGCGTTATCGCTACTACAATAGACATAGAAGGGGAGTGGCAGAAAGCTAGCCATTTCTAAAACTCCCCTTATCGTTTTGAAAAATAGTCTGTCCATCGCGCATCGACGAGTTTCTTTGTTTCTTCGTCGCAGGTGACTTCTTCTGGGAAACCAGGCTTCGTTCTCGCATCTATAACTACGGGTGACTGCAGGCGCGGATGGAATCTGTGCACAGTCGTTGAACGCGAATAGATATCGGCTGCTGGCTCAAAACGAGTAAATGTCGACCATAGGAAGTTTTGCACAGTGGAAGTGCTAAACTTCGCATCGTCGGCAAATATTATTAACGGCCATCCAAAAAATGTTGGCGTATTGGCGATGCGTTCTGGCGCTTCCGGATCCTCGCTAAAGCTTGGACCACTTACAACTAGGCAACCCGAACAAAAAACCCTGACATCGGTGATATTTGCTGGTGGCTCCCCGTGAAACTCGCTAGGAAGCCCACGAACTGGTTGTCCCATCCCCAACATTACGGCTTTGCTGCCCTCGTTTATCTTGGGGCCAGTGTAATCGAGAGTATCCATAGATAGATTGGAGAACACAAAGAAGTCGGTATTAAAATCTGTGCGCTCCAAAATATACTCCAATACTCCACGGAAGTTCTTGAGATCCATTTCGCGGTCAATTAGCAAGAGAAACTTTGTCAAAGATAATTGACCTTCACCAAGAATGCGGAAGGCAGAAACCATAGCTTCTCGTTTATAGCGCTCCTCGACTACGGCCGCCGCCAATGAGTGATATCCCGTCTCTCCATAACTCCAAAGGTTTTTTACAGTTGGCATTGCCAATGGGAACAAGGGTGACAGGAGCTCTTGAACATAGTTTCCTATAAAGTAGTCTTCTTGGCATGGCTTGCCAACTATCGTTGCTGGAAAAATCGGATTTTTGCGATTAAATACAGCTTCACATGTAAAGACTGGGTACTCATGCTGAAGGGAATAGTAGCCGTAATGATCGCCAAAAGGGCCCTCGGGCAATACCTGCTCGGGATGCACATACCCGACTAAGGCGAATTCTGCCTGAGCGAGAAGCGGCAAGGGCCCAATGGGGTTGTGAGTTAGCTTTATCTTATCGTCCAATAAGAAAGAGGCTAACATGAGTTCTGGCATGTTTTCAGGCATGGGTGCAATGGCAGCTAGGATAGCAGTCGGTGGCCCACCCAAAAAAACATTGACGGGAAGATTCTTGTTAAGTTGCCTGGCGCGATGGAGATGAAAACCGCCCCCTCTGCCAATTTGCATGTGCATGCCAGTGTGGGAGTTATCGTAGATTTGCATTCTATACATTCCCAAGTTGTGAGCGCCAGTCTCGGGATGTTCTGTGTATACCAACGGCAGTGTTAAAAAGGGGCCGCCATCTTTTTTCCAAGTAGTCAAAACTGGAAGCTCTTGAAGCATAGGGGGGATTTGCATGTGGCTAGTAATGGGGCTTTTTTTGGTATACTTAGTCCCAACCGTTAAGAACTTATTTAAAAAACCGCGTTCCGTCCAAAGCTTATCGAAATTAAGCGGAGGCATTAAGTCTTGGATTACCTGCTTAATGTTAGCAATAAAATTTGCGCCTGCTCCGGCAAACGCTAGCTCAACGCGCTCCTTTGTGCCGAAGAGATTCGTAGCGACCGGATATGGGCTCCCTTGAACATTCGTAAATAGTAGAGCTGGCCCAGATTCCGCGATTACTCGGCGATGAATCTCTGGTATCTCGAGATATGGGTCTACGTAAGTATTTATCTCTACTAAATCATTTCTATTGCGTAGCGCAGTAATATATGTTTGCAGGTCGGCAAAGGGCATAGAACTACCTCAGAAATTTCTTTTGTTAGCGTTCAGGATTTCCGATACTGCTCGTTAAGATCATTAAACAAAATCGTCGAGTATAGCAGATACACTCGGGTTTTGTTTAAGACCCCGCCTTCATTAGCGAGACCCTGCACGCCTACATTTTTTTTATGAACTACCAATGCGAGGAAACCGGAGCTTTCTCGCATCACCTCTATCTGTCTGTTATGTCAACTACGTAGCCGCGCGTAGCGATTGGCTAAGTTCTGCAATTAACCCCTCCTTTCCAAAGAGAGAATCGTCGACAATGAGCCAGCCTCCCCCTATCCAATAGAGCTTTATCGAAATTATAGGGCTATCTGGCTGTTTAAATTTCTGAAACTTTAAATAAGCAGTGTTGCCTCTAACGCTTGCATCGATGACATCCAAACCAACAAAGGGGTGT
>JADLFC010000122.1 GCA_020845775.1 Deltaproteobacteria bacterium | reverse complement strand
TATACCATTTACAAAAAGGATTTTTGTAAATGGTATAAACAGCAAGTGCGTAAGCACTTGCCAATAAACAACAAATACCGTTTCCAAAAAGTAAAATATTTAACTTACTTTTTGGAAACGGTATAACCAAAAGATGTAAAAACAAAGCTTAACGCTGATTAAATGTAAGAGTCAAAAAAAATTGAATATGTTATACAGCTTACAAAAGGTATTTTTGGAAACGGTATAATACCTGGATAAAATTATACGTATTTAAAGGAGTTTATTATGTTACAGAATCGCATAATCCTAAAACTTGTAAGTTACGTGCTCCTAGTATTTTTTCCTCTTGCTATTATGCGAGCGGAATTGGCGGTGGCAGAATTTATCGATACAGCGTCTCTCTTGGAAAATGATGCTAAAACGAAAAATACCTCGCTTAGCAATGTCCAGAGGTTTGTTGATCAGAGCGAGGTAAGTGCAATATTTTTAAGCTACGGCATTTCGCCACAAGAAGCCAAGATGCGACTCTCGACATTATCAGACGAAGAACTCAACTATCTCGCCAGTAGAATAAATAGCATACCCGCAGGGGGTGATGGCGTGGGCGCTGTAGTAGGTGCTGTGGTTTTTATTTTTGTTTTGCTAATAATAACCGACATAATTGGTTTTACTAAGGTATTCCCCTTTACGCGATCTCTGCGCTGACCGCTGTGTAGTTGTAGATATTTTGTCGACGGGACGGTAATTTGCTTTGAGTTGTAAGTGGCAAGCCTCACTTTGTATAAAATGCTGTCTGTTCCTCCTGCTATTTAATTCCTGTGCAAAGCCTAGTGCACTTGGGCTTTTGGATACTAGCAAGCTAGATTCTGATTTGCCCGGCAGAATGGAAATAGTCGATGTGCCTTTTTTTTCGCAAGAGCTACATCAATGCGGCCCTGCTGCTTTAGCTATGGTTCTTGCTTGGAATGGACAGGACGTATCGCCGAAACAATTAGAGGAAAGCGTATATATACCAGCTCGCAAAGGCAGTCTTCCGCTAGATTTGCTTTCCGCGGCGCGACGTCGCGGTGCTATAGCATACTTAGTTGAACCAACTGCTTCAAATGTTTTTGCGGAACTAAGTGCTCGCCATCCCATAATCGTTCTACTAAATATGGGATTAGATTGGTTCCCTATTTGGCACTACGCGGTTCTCATTGGTTTTGACCTAAAGAACGAGACAGTAGTGCTGCGATCTGGCACATCTACGCGGAGCGAAATATCCTTTAGCACCTTTGAGACATTTTGGCGGCGCAGCAACTACTGGGGACTAGTAGTATTAGCAGCAGAGGATTTGCCGGTAACGGCCACTAAGCGCGCTTATTTGCAAGCTGCATTGGGACTCGAACGGGCTAAACATTGGAAGGAAGCTTCGCTTGCATACCGCATGGCGTTAACTATGTGGCCGACGGATTTGATTGCGTTAACTGGACTTGCTAATTCACTGATGAAATTGGGAGATTTAGATGGCGCGGCTAGAGTTTTGGGGGTTGGCTATCAGCACTACCAGGACTCGCCACCACTTCTCAATAACTACGCCCATGTGTTAGCTAAACAAGGAAAATGGCTAAAGGCTCACATTATTGCTTGTAAAGCAATTTCGCTGGGCGGCCCATATCGAGGTCAATGTGTCTCGACGTTGAGAGAAATCGAGGATCATATACACGCTAAGTGCGCATACTAAGAAGCGTGTGGGAGAACACGCCTCTTAGCGCTGGCCGAGATCGGCGATGATGGCGTCGGCGATGCGGAAGGCATTGGCATAGATGGTCCATGTGTATGGGGCACTTCCTCCTGTTGGCATAAAACTGCCGTCGCTTACGTAAACGTCTCTAGCTTCATGCATGCGGCAGTCTTTATCCAGGACAGAAGTTGCCGGATCGTCTCCAAAGCGACAAGTGCCTGCTTGGAGATTAGTTGGCGGCGAGCCCGACGCAAAAAATTGAACTTGCTTTGCACCTAAATGTTCTAATATTTCGGCTCCTTTTTTTGCCAAATGCCAGCCGATAGTTAGATTGTGTTTATGTAGTCCAACTCTAACTCGGGCAACAGGCAAACCCCACTTGTCTTTTACCTGCGGGTCTAAGGCAACAAAGCAATTGTTCGTAGGTAACCAATCCGAAAAAGCCTCAACCTTTACGTAGACACCTTCATGAAAATGAGAGTAAAGCTTTGCCTTTAACTCCCTTCCCCAAACTAGCCCATTGTCTCCTTCTATTAGCTGCGAAGCTCGTGCAATAGCTGCTGTAGACCTAAAGATAAAATCTATAATACCTCCCTTTTGGCTAGCTCCCTTATCGTCCTTTTCAAGGACATAATAATCTTCCACGGTGCGATTGATAAATGGGCCAAAGACCCGTAACTCTTCGGCTTCTTTTGCCGGAAAATCCGCGTATTTAAAAATTCCAAAACTTGCGCCGCCACCGGCAAAGAGCAGATTTTTTCCCACCAATCGGTTTAAGTTCCCTAGTCCGTGCGGATGTCTTGGCCCCGTAGAAAGAAGGAGCAAACGGGCCGTTTCAATTGCTTGACACGCAAGGACATAGCGCCTAGCCGAAATCGATTTAAGATTTCCGCTTTCGTCAAAATATTTTACGCCCACCACTTTTCCTAAATGATCGCTTTCTAACCGGCTAGCCATGCAATTAGGGCGAATTTGACAATGGCCAGTTTCCACAGCGCGCATTAGCAAACTAGCTCGCGAACTCCCCTTGGCACCAGTTGCACATCCAAATCCGCCACAGTAACCATTATAACTGCAACTACTTCGATTGCCTCGTGGCGTTGAAAGAATAGCCCTAGGGGTTGGCACCGAGTTAAGACCTAATTTACTACAGGCTTTGTCTATCCAGTGCGCCAGTGGATGCTCTAACGTAGGCGGGTACGGAAAGTCATTACTGCTTCTAGGTTCCGCAAAGGTGTGCGCTACCGCGCGACCTGATACGCCAACTTCTCTTTCGACTTTGTCGTAATAACCTTCGAAATCTTCATAGGAGATTGGCCAATCAACAACGTTAGCATCTTTAATGGGGCCAAATGTTGAAAGAAGCTTAAAATCGAAGGGTTTAAGGCGATGAAAAAAACCGCTCATAAAGTTCGTAGAACCGCCTACACATGAGCCGTTATGAAAATTCCAGCCCGAATTATGAGTAGGCCTTACCTGCCATTTACCTTCGGCGGTCTCCGTTTCAACGGTATGCGGTTGCTCGCGAAGACTTGGTATGTATGCATTTCGCCTACCAGCGGCAATCTCGTCTTTAAAAAAATCGCCCTCACTAAGCCATGGCCCTTTGTCAATAACGACTACGTCGTATCCCGCTTGCGCAAGCGCAAGCGCTATCGGCCCTCCACCAGCACCACTCCCAATAATGCAAACATCACAACAGTCGCTCACAGCTCAAAATACCTCTTTCCAACCACTGGTAAAGGAAAGCCAGGATTATGCCCCAGCCACTTCCAGGCAATCTCATTGGGATTACCGCCGTACGCTGGAGCTCCTAAAAATGCCTCGCAAATAAACCCGTAAATCCAAATTATCCATTGCCTTCCTTTCTCGTCTCCTTCTAGGGCGCGTAGCACGGCTTCTTTTTGGTTTTCGTCTATGTCAATAAAGCTAGAATATCCACTAATCTCTACTAGTTTTTCTAGTTTCTGCAATCCGTTTAAAAAAAACTCCAAGTTTATTTCCTCGGATTCGTGACGGCCAATTACTGCTTGAAAATAGAGTAAAGCATTTGAATCACTTGCTCCTGGAGTGCCTGGCTCGGAGGGCAGAAGGTGCTCTTGAACCGCTCGAATGGTGCTCCATTGATCCGAAGACAAATTAAGTTTGGCATTAGAAGAAAAAAAGCGCCTAATGGGTATGCCAAAAGCGCAGCCGTTCCAAATGACAGTAGAAACTAGCGCTAGGAACTTTGAAATCCAACAAAAAAAATCTCTCCTGCTAAACATATGAAGTCTATTATATACCAGAGAGACGTGCCTTAACCCAGGAAGGGAACAGTGCGTTGCGCTTGGTAGGACTTGTTAGTGTTTCGAGCCAGTGGGAATTGTGCCCGCTGGTGCTTTAAACATATATTCGGCGAGCGTTTTGTTAGTAAATAGATAAGAATCTCCTTTTATAGAAAATTCTCCAGTGGCGGGAGTTGAAAAATTTGCAGAAATTCCACCGGCTTCCTCAACTATGAGAGAGCCAGCTGCTACATCCCAAGGTTTTAGACCAAACTCGAAAAACGCATCAAAGCGACCGCACGCTACCCAACATTGGTCGAGTGTCGCGGCACCAAAGCGCCTAATGGCTCTACAGCGCGTAAAAAAGAATTCATACGTGTCGCGCCATGTGTCCCAGGCGTTTACCCTATCGTAGGGAAAACCAGTTGCGACGACTGCGTGACAAAGCTCCGTTTTTTGCGCAAGGCTAATTTTTTTTCCATTTAACATGGAACCGTAGCCGCGAATAGCAGAAAACATTTCGTCTTTAATAGGATCGTACACTAAGCCAATAGTGCGCTTGCCATCTATTATTAGGCCAGCCGATATGCCAAAGTAAGGAATTTGGTTTGCAAAGTTGCTAGTGCCGTCAATTGGATCTACTACCCACCAAGTGCCGGACGAAAAGGATCTAAGCAGTTCGTCATTCGAAGACTCTTCAGCTAAAACTGAGTGATCTGGAAAATGCTCGTTTAGATCTTTAACGATTTCTAATTGGGCCCACAAATCTAATTCCGTCACTAGATCGTTTTTGCCCTTGAAATTTATCTTGTAATTACTCGGTGTTTCGATCTCCGCTTTTAGGCGAGTGCCAATGCGGCGAAGCGTACATTGTACAATTGCAGAAACTTCCGATAAGTCTTTATTGGTCATGAAGTGAATACCGATTGCCGAAAATATGTCGGCAATCGGTATAACCCAATATAGTGTGTCTGTCTAGCCACGCAATTGATTGTATAGAAAAGCAGTTTCTAGAGATCTGGGTTCTCTATCTTTGCCCAACCTCCGTCTTCGTAAAGCTGAAACTCGCTTCTCTTGCCATCCTTGTTAGAAAATGAAACAAAGCCTTTTGGTGTGGATGGCGATACGGATTTCTTGTCTTCCGGTTGCACGAAGTCTAGGCCGCTAAACTTATCATCGCCACCTATGCTGCTCGCATCTTCTGTATTCCTCAATACGAGACTAATTCGGCCCATGGCTTTTGCAGTTTGAACTTTTAGAGCGTCTTTTGCACTCACTGCCAAAGTAACTGTCGATGCAGATTGAGGCTTAGCCTCAGTGGACGAAACAGTTCTTTGCATCTGGCCGTCATATGAGAGAACAACAGCATCTTCAACTGCCACTCTCGTAATTTGAGTTTTCTCCGTTTGGTCGTAGTAGGTAACATGCAAGTCGACATGCGCTCCTGGAGTAGCCCAACCTTCAACGCTACTCGTGGCATCTACTTCAATGGAAATAGCTCTGTGGCCTGGAGGTAACAAGCCAGCTATTACGTTAACAGGCGGAGAGGAAGATAGATTAGCTCTTAATATTGGCTGATTTGCTGGAAGCCCAACCTTTGCATACATGCCGGATAGTTCCCCAAGATCTCTAATGGCTCCCTCGGGAACCTCGTTGCGCGGCCACTGGAGTTCCTTAACTTGAACCTGATCCAGTTTGGCTCCTTCGGGGACCGGGCTAGTAGGTGCAACTAAAACAACTCTCCCAAATACCGATTCAGAAATGGGTTGGACGTTAGCCTGTTGCTGAACCGCTTGAACAGAACTCTTCGCATAAAAAATCAACACACCCATGAGCACTAGTGCAAAAACGAGAGCTCCCCCACCTATGTACAACAACCGCTCCCGTTGAATTCTCGCCTTAACGGCGGTATTTCCACCAAATCTACTAGAATTCATGTTTACTATATTAGCTCCCATAAGAACCTTCTTAGTCATAAAACCTACAAACTGC
>JADLFC010000121.1 GCA_020845775.1 Deltaproteobacteria bacterium | reverse complement strand
TATAGCATTTACAAAAAGGATTTTTGTAAATGCTATAAACAGCAAGTGCGTAAGCACTTGCCAATAAACAACAAATACCGTTTCCAAAAAGTAAAATATTTAACTTACTTTTTGGAAACGGTATAAATTTCTTGTTTTTGTGGCAGATGCTATATTTTGCAAAACCAGGGCAGTTTGCCTGTTTATGCGGTCTTTCTTGTTATACTTTTTGGAAACGGTATAGCGATTGGCGTTTTTAATGAATATCCTCGTTTTGGCATCAAATGTTCCTGTCACGCCGAGTATGCCTGGTTCTCCCAGGCTTTTTTATTTTTGTAAACTCTTGGCCAAACACAATAGACTACATTTGATGTATCTAAAAAAAACAGAAGAGTTAAGTAGCTGGTTCCGTTCGGAGATAGATGGAGCAGATATTTTTGAAACTATAGAGGAGTGGCCAGTTTTATCTTGCGGCAATTGGTGGGATCGGCAGTGGCACAGAATTCACCAGGTGGCATCTTTAGTAAGCAAGTATTCGAATCCAGCCTATCATCGCGCTACAGCGGATATGGTTAAGCGGTTCTTAGAAGTTAGTGGAGCGGCATTGGTGTACGTGGATGGTTTGGAGATGATGCAGTATTTGCCCGAAGATAACCGCTTGCCGATAATTTTGGATGCTTGCGACTGCTTGTCGCTTTTAGTCAGAAGACAGGCGCAAAATGAGGCCAGGTTGACAAAGAGACTGTTGTTGTATTTAGAAAGTTTGTCCTTAGAGAGATATGAAAAATGGGCGGCGCGAATGGCGACGCGGATAGCGGCAATTTCGTCTAATGATGCTAAATCCTTTAAGCAAAACGTGCCAACTGCGAATCTTGCGGTGATACCTCACGGAATAGATACGGAGTATTTTAGGCCCCTAGACGCGAACAAGTGCGGATGCAGGGTGGTTTTTACAGGAGTAATGTCGTATGGGCCAAACAGCGATGCGGCTTTGTACTTTTGTAAGTCGATCCTACCCTTAATAAAGGAACGCATTCCTGGAGTTGAGGTTTGGATAATTGGTCAGAATCCCCCCTCAGAGGTACAAGCGCTGCACGATGGGACAAGCCTTGTGGTGACTGGAACAGTTCGGGATGTTAGGCCTCATATAGCTGAAGCAAGCGTCTACGTCTGTCCTTTAAGGTGGGGCACTGGTGTGAAGAATAAGATTTTAACGGCTATGGCAATGAAAATACCAGTTGTAGCTACATCGATAAGCATGGAAGGCATTGAGGCAGTGGCTGGGAAAGATATTGTCATCGCAGACACCGCAGAAAAATTTGCGGAAGAAGTCGTAAATTTGCTGGAAAACCGCGATCGGCAAATTCAACTCGCGGAGAGTGCTTATAATTTGGTTAAAGAAAAGTATTCCTGGAAGACCGTTGCAACTGCGTTTGTCGATTTAGTTGAGGAAGTTAGTGAGGTCAATAGTCAGAGTCAGCTAGCTCGAGGAACGGGGAGCCTCGAAGCTTAGAGCAATGAAAAAACTCGCACTAAATATTACAAATAACGCCAAAAGTAAGTACATGAGAACCGTTGCCACTCTCGAACCAGCCTGGGCAAATCCATCGGCTCTTTTAGTATAAAAAAAGGCCATAGATAAAAGACTTGGCAGTATGTAACGAAAGTCGCTCGCGGGCGCGACAGAGGTCTTTACGCGATAGCAGAGTATAAAGATAAAAGGGATTAAAATATTTAGTAACATGGGATAAAAAAAAGGCCCGCGCCTTCGCGTTAAGCACAGTAACTCGTAGATGGTGCAAGGAATGATTAATAGCAACATGGCACTTATAGCTTGAGCAATGTATTTACATGTCGGTGGAGTATCAGCGTATTTCCACTCTCCAAATAAACTGGTTTTTAAAAAGGTAGTTAAGAAATATTGTCGTCCTGCCTCGTCCTGCCAGGTGTCAGCAAATGGATTAGACAAAAAAGCGATGACATCAAAATAAAAAAAATTAAGAAAATCATTTCGGATTCTGAGCTCGGGATTCATAAAGCGCAGTGAATCGCCTAAGAGCCAATCTGTTCCACTTGCTCCGTGCTGCAACTGCCAGTAGAAATTGTCTCCGAAACTTAGTGCTACGCCAAGCAATAATATAACAAAAATACTAACTCCAGTTCCATAGTTGTCTTTACAAATATCTCGCCTGCGGATCGCTAAAAGCATGGCTGCGAGAACAATTGAAACTAATATTAGGCCATTTGCCTTCGTCAATGTGGATAAAGCAGCAAATATTGACGCAATTACGAGATTAGTTGGCTTATTGCTAAAAAAATATTTTAGAACAAAGTAAAACCCAATACTATAAATCGCGTAGTAAGAGGCGTCATTTCCTATGCGCGTAGAATGCAAAATGCTCGAAGGCCAGAATATTACAAAGCTGTTTGCTAGAATTTGTGAATGCGTAGAGGCAAAAAGCAGATGAAAACATTTTGCGGCCACGATGAGAAATATCATGGCAAAGGCAAGTGACAGGAGTTGAAGAGATAACACTTGCTGCGAAAATTCGAGAGAAGAAGTAATCTTAAAAATAGCTGCTGCCAAACAATAGTAAAGCGGCGGCTGGTGATATTCCCAGCTCTCCAATGGATTCGGAAGGCTCAAAGTCGTTGCAACATGAGTTATGTAGTCGAGATGTCCCGTCGGCAAAGTGACGTCATACATCCGCTCATCGTAGTCAGTATAGCTTAGATAAAATAGCCGTAAGAAAAACCCTAGAACCAAGAGGCAGGATACTGCTAACGGAAGGCCCTGTCTGCTACTATTAAAAGCACAGTCCTCACGCATACTTAAAGAATTTAGTATCTTTTTCGACAAATTTGCAGCATGGGTGTATATAGTCATGACAGTTGGTTATGATACGCGTGCCATTATAAACCTTTCAAAGCTTAGAGGAGTAAATATGAAAAGGTCTATTAAATTCTTGATATTAGTTTGTTTTTTGTTGGGCATCAATGCCTCGGCTTTTGCTGAGCGGCAGTCGACTTTTAGCAACTCACCGGAGGTTGTTAAGAACGGATTGGATGAAAAGGCGCATACGGTAAGACAGGCTGAGCTTTTTTCTTCCCTATCGGCTGATTTCCCAAGGGATATTGATAATGTGCCAGTCACTGTGACGCTAACTGAGGAAGAGAGAAGTGAGTTAGCAAAACCACAGCCGCGAGGTGGAGTGCCTTTACGCGTTGGGTTGGTAAAGTCTATTCCTACTTTAATTAGCATTGCGGGATTGGCTGATGGTCAACCTAATGCTGGCGTGATTCGCCAAACTAAGGGCGGCGGACTAATTTGGGCGGCGTCAATTAAATCGCCAGAAGCTCAGGCATTGCGATTGCATTTTGTCGATTTTTCTTTGCCTGATGGTGTCAAGCTTTACGTCTTTAGCAGAGGTGGAGATGTTCGAGGGCCTTATGAGGCTAAAGGTCCGAATGGGGATGGGGATTTTTGGACTGGCGCTATTTTCTCTGAACGCATAAGTGTTGTTGTAAAGTTTCAAACGCTCCCAACTAAAGAGGATTTGAAGAAAGTTAAATTTACCCTTAGCGACTTAGGTTATATTGGCAGGAATTTTCTTAACTCTAAAGAGCTGTCCGAATGGTCGTCCGGACAATGTGGAAATGAGGATTGCGTAATTGATGCTAACTGTGCTGACCTCGGCCCAGCTGCGAATGCAGCGCGAGCAGTGGCGAAGATGGAATGGATTGCTGGGTTTTACATTTATAGTTGCACAGGAGGGCTTATTGCCGATACGAATGATAGCACTCAAGAAAAGTTGTTTCTCACTGCTAATCATTGTTTGAGTACAAGCAATAGCACACTTGAGACTTACTTTAATTACACCACAGATGTCTGTAACGGAACTTGTCCCGTTAACCCAGCGCCATACACAACTGGCGCTACAGTGTTAGCGACTGGGGCAGATGCAGACTTTACTTTGCTTAAGCTAGGTAACGGTGGCCTTCCAATTGGAGCCGTGTTTTTGGGTTGGAATGCGTCGGCTATTGCTTTCTCTAATGGAGCAAATTTGTATCGCGTGAGTAATCCAAATTTTGGCCCACAGGTTTATTCGCATCATCAGGTAAGCACGACAGCAGCTACCTGCTGGGAATGGCCTAGGGGAGATCGCATTTATAGTAGAGATATAGACGGAGCTATAGATGGTGGAAGTAGCGGTTCGCCAGTAGTCAATGCAAACGGCGAGGTTGTTGGGCAGCTTTCCGGTTGCTGTGGGTATAACTGCAATGACGTATGCGACTCAGTTTCCAATGCAACTGTAGATGGAGCATTGGCTGCTTATTACAGTCAGGTTGCAGAGTTTTTGGATCCTTCGACTGGAGGATGCACTGCAAATGCTGAATGCGATGACGGACTATTTTGCAATGGCGCTGAGTTATGCGTAAGTGGCGATTGCCAGCCCGGCAGCAATCCGTGCGTTGGACAGGCTTGTGATGAAAGTCTAAATGTCTGCACGGGGTGCACATTAAAGGCGAAAGGCGAGTCATGCACAACTAATGCCGAGTGCTGTTCTGGGAGGTGTAAGGGGAAAAAAGGTAGAAAGACCTGCGCCTAGGTAAAGGCAAAGTGCGCGGATGGGCATTTATGTTATTTATGCCCATCCGCATTCATAAGCACCTATTCTATCAATGTTGCGAGTAGGGTTTTTCGCAAGCAATATTAGCAAAGTTAGCACCTGACAGAAAAAGGCTAGTGACGACTTTGGGTTTTGTATAGTAGCCAGAAGTTTTAGTCGTTTTTTGCCTAATTACTAGCACCTCAACGTCATCCTGATAGGAAAATTCAGTTATAGTGTTTGAGAGAGCGGCATAAGATGTCGTGCCCCAGTCATTTAGGCCATAGCCTTTCTTAGCTAAGAGGACTACATAAAAGTAAATGTAGGACGAGCCTTGAACGACATTTAGCGCAATTTGTGCTTGTAAACCCAGAAAATCCGGATGTGATTTCTTAGGCTTTAAAATAAGCTTAACGTCTGAAGGCAAGGCCTTGTCTTTGTCTTCTTCGACTAAGAGTGAAACGCTTATTTCATCGTTCGGTATCTCTCCAGCTGTCTTTTTCAGCAATTCAAGAAAGCAATCTACTTTTAGAATCAGGTTTGCTTGCGTTAAAATCGTCCGCACGCCTGTTATCCAATGTGGAAGAAATAGGAGTGCTAGATTGACAGTTAATAATTGAATCCAAATGATACGTTCCTCTATTGCATATAGGTAAGCATATCCACAGATCCCGGCGATTATCAAGAAAGTCAGCAGTCCAAAGCCATTGGTAATATCGATAAGACTTCTGTCCCAAATCTTTATTTTTTTGCTAAGCGATTTGATTTCTAGGAGTTTTTCCCTGGTAGCTCGCTGCCACTGGGAGTTTGGTTTAAAGGAACCAAAATCGACGTTGTTGTCGTAACCCTTAGTTAAGAGAAATAGATTTCCGACAGCCACTAAAACAATTCCAGGAAAAAAATACATAGTTAGAACCTGAAGTGAGAAACCTGCAACAATAGCCAAGAATGACAGGATTACTCGCTTGGCGTAACCAAGTGAAGGAAAAAGACGAAATACCACAATTGCCGACTTAGATGTAGGGAGCGACATTGTTGCAAGCATCAATTAGTGTCTCCTAAAGTTTTTGTGAGCTCCTCGTATCCTTGATTCCGCCAGTAAAGGGGACATGCGCCGTTACATATGTGAAAGTGCTCGCACTTTTTGCAAGCGTCGTGCGCTAAATCTTTCTTGCGAAATTGCGCTGATCTAGATGACTTCCACAAGGTCGAAAAATCTTCGGAAAGAAAATCCCCCAAATTTTCGTCATATGAAGCGCAGGGTAAAAGTGCTCCATTAGCGCCGATAGAAATAAGCCCGTCGCAGGCACTGCAACCCTTGTTCCCAAGTCCATTTACAATCGAGTTAAACATACACATGGGAACCGGCGAGTACCACATGAATTCCACGCCAACTTTTTCGCTTTCGTCCCGAATGCGCTCTATGTATGGCCCTATCTCAGAATACGGCACTACCATCTCATCGTTAAGCTCACCGCTTCCGGTGGGGATCATGAGATTCATACTAAAGCGATTGCAACCTAAGATGTCTCTTGCGAAACGCGGGAACTCTAGGCATTCTGCTAAGTTTATTCGATTGATAGTTGTATTGGAATGCGTAAATATCCCAGCTTCCCTTAAATGGCGCACTGCAGCAACGGATTTAGCAAATGAGCTCGCCTGCACAATTTCATTGTGAGTATCAGCATTGACTCCTTCAACGCTTACTTGAGCCGAGTCCAACCCGCTTTCCTTTAGGGCTTGAGCGTATTTTTCTGTAATGCGAGAGCCATTTGTAATTAGGTTTACTCTCATTCCAAGCGTTTTTGCGTAGGAGATGTAGTCGAAAAGCTCGCTCACGAGCGTAGGCTCTCCGCCTGTAAAACTAACTGACGGCACTTTTGCATCGTTAAAGAGTTTATGAATAACCTTCTTTATGTTTGCCGAACTGAGTTCATGCTTGCTGCCTACTGGATTAGTCGTGCAGTTGCAGCCAGCGTAGCAGAATTTACATCGAAGGTTACAGCGATACGTAAGCGCGATTTCTGACAAAACTGGATACTCACTAAAACTCATGTCGAAAGGAAGGATCTCCACTGCGGGCATATGGACAAGAGGATCCAGCTTGTTTTCCAAATGCAATCTAACGGCTCGCAGGAATTCTTCAAGCTGTTTTAATTTAGCTACATCGGAATCAACCGCCCTAAGGAGTTCATGTAGCTTATGGCCCTCCAATAGGAATTTCAAAAATTTAGCGCCCGATGGATTTAACTTTACCGCGTTGTTGGGGCGCTTTATTAAAATGTTATCTTCTGTTCTAACGAAAACGTATGGCCGAACATTTTCTATGAACTCATCGACCCAAGAAAGGTTAATGCCGCTAATCACTTCGTCAAGGTTAGGGTTCTGCTTAGAAGGCTTAGTAAACCGTTTAAAAACTCTCGTCAGCATAGAACTGTCACCTCAATGTGAACCTCCACTTACGCAAGCTGAATGGCAAGCCGAGTGGCAGGCTGAATGGCAGGCGGAATGGCAAGCGGAGTGACAAGCCGAATGACAGGCATCGTGACAAGCAGTCATATCGGCATTTACTCCGACCCCTTGTAGCAAATGATCCACGGTAACCGGCATAACATGCTCATAGCGGTATGGATTAGCTCGATCGCGCGACAAATCTCGTCGGTAAGAGGATCGGTGGTACCACTGGTGCCATGCCTCATCTTGAAGGAATATATCCTGAGCAGTGTTCTTTCCGATGGCATCGTGCACTAAAGTGCCATAATAGGCTTTCGTAGCTTCTATGTCGCAGTCCCAAGCTTTCTTTTGAATGTTTTTGATGATGGTATTCATCAGAGACTCTAGCTCGTCCTGCGAAAAGTCTCCGTCGTGTAGAGTGTTTAAGAAATATTGCTCGTATCCGCTGTACTCAGTTCCAGTGCCTTCATAACTGCTCCTAAGTGTTTGCACTTTAAGAGGCGACTGGGAGATTACTTTCAAAAACCCTTCTTCCTCAAGGGAGCTAAGCATCCCGCTTAAAATGCGCTTCAAAGGAATTTCCAGGTAGAACGCTGCTTCGAGGGGAGAGAGATCCTTGCACACTTTCCCCTTTATGCGAAATGTCGATAGCTCGAGTTTTGGTGGGGTCCAATCTATGTTCTCCCAACGGATGTCATTTAAACCCTTGTGGGCTGCTAATAGGGAGTGTTGCTTGCCAAGAAATACAAAAATAAATCCCATGCCAACTAATGCAAATCCAACTCCTAATGCAACTTTGTTATGCAGAGGTAACTCAGAAGTGAGTTTTGAGGCATATGTTTGTGGAAAATTAAACCACTCATACGGCAGGTAAAATTGGACTCTCATGTGAAAGTGATTGCCCGGATTCTCCTTGTGAAAGAGAACTCCCAGCCCATCGTTATTTGTTCCACCCCTAAAAAAGTCAATCGCGTAGTTCTCATTTACCCAGGGTTCGGTTAGGAGTAATTGCCTGTTATCTACATAAGAACGCAAATTAACTCCACTTGATACTTGATGTGGAAATATAATGCGTAGGGTATAATGGCTCTTTGGAGCAACTTCATCCCATTCGACGGGAGCCCAATTAAACACCGCTAAGTCCTTGTCCCCCGCCTTAGTGTGGGCTAAATACCCCGCTCGGCTAAAATTACTGCGAAAGAAGAGAAAGAAATGAACATCGCCCGATGAAACACCCTCGCCGTTAGCAAGTACGATATCCCACTTGTCGCGGCCCTCCCACGAAATATCTAACTTGTGCCTTTTCCCAAATGAGTCGAGAGCATAACTGTGATCGAGGAAGCCACTGATTTCGAGGCGGTCGTTTCCGCTAAAGTAAAAACCGTGAAATTCGCCTGATAAAACCCTCCAGCTTACGTAATACATTACTGTTGCATCGCCGTTTGCACCGAGATCGATGCTAGTTTCTACGGCTGTTATTTCTCCTTTGCCAGCTAGTGCAAGTGACGGGCAAACAAGAACCACTAGCGCAAGGCAGCAAAATTTATAGCATTTACAAAAAGGATTTTTGTAAATGCTATAAACAGCAAGTGCGTAAGCACTTGCCAATAAACAACAAATACTGTTTCCAAAAAGTAAAATATTTAACTTACTTTTTGGAAACAGTATACAAAAGAGGCTAGTGCAATTTCTAGTAAAACGATACATATAAAACCTAATGGTTACTACCGTTAGCTAGATGCTGGCAATCAAAAAGTTAGATGAAATCCATCAGCGAAAGGCGCGAAAGTTGAGCGCCGCTGGCCAAAGTTGCTTCGAGGTTAGTTTGAAAGTTGGCGAGCTTTGAGGCTGCTTCAAAGATGTCTGCGTCCTGGACAGCCTGCCTGGCCGTTTGGGTGTCGATTGTTGCGATATCCATGATTTCGGAAGCTACTTGGACTCTCGAGAGCCTACTGCCGATACTAGCTCTCTCGGTTTTAACCTCGTCGGCTCCGCTTTCGACTAGATCGAGTGCTTCTAAGATATCCTCCGTTTGTTCTTGGTATTCGGCGGGAAAGTTAAAGGCTACGCCGTTTCCATCTGGCAATGTCGAGAGGTCTTCGGGCTCTGTGCGATATCCTGTTAGTGCACGACCTAGGCGCTCAAGTGCTGCAATCGAGTTCTCAAACACGTCCTGGCCAGAAGTGCTAACTCTCACGCTTAAACTATCAGTTATGCTCACTTCCCTAGTAACGTCTTGCCCGGCGTCGGCAGAATCAAATACCCATCTTTCACTCGCCGCGCCCGTAGCGGGGTTTACGTATGTTGCGGAATCAAATGGCGGGTCGTCGTCATCGGCTCCACCGTAAATATATCGACCTTGTACTTTAGAGTTTGCAAGGGATACCAGAGCATCTCTTAACTGAAATACCTCATCTCCTAGAGTCCTGCGTTGTTCCTCGGAAAGAGTCTCATTAGCGCCCTGTTGAGCTAGTTCTCTCGCCCTAATAAGAAGGTCGCCAGAGGAGGCAAGAATGCTCTCCTGCTGCTGCAGCAGATTTGTTACGTACGACATCCGTTCTTTGTGTTGCTCAAAGCGCTGAAGAGAGCTTTGAAATTGAGCTATAGTGCCAGCATGGGCCGGATCATCGCTAGGATTAGCGACGCGAATACCGCTCGACACTTCTCGTTGAACGTCAATTAAAGCGTTTCGTTGCCTATAAATTTGCGCAATAAAGGATCTAGTTATTTGAGCGTCTGTAACTCGCATTTGTTAACCCCCTGTCTTGTTACCCAAGTAACCGAACTAGTTCTTGTAATAGGTTGTCTCCAACTTGAATCATTCGGGCAGATCCCTCGTAGGCTCTTTGAAATTTGATTAACTGAGCGAATTCTTCATCGAGACTTACCCCTGAGGTGTTTTGCTGCAATGCAAGAACCTGTTCTTCTCTGGTTGTGTTAATTGCTAAATTTGTAGCAGCAGAACTAGCTTGGCTTCCAACATAGGTTACTGTCGTGTTGTAAAGGTCTTCAAGTGTAGCAGTTGCCGAGAATGCTCCCACGCTGTAGTTAGTTTCTACATTTCTTTGCGCGACCAAATTTCTAATATTTGTGTTGTCTGCATCGCCAAATGGAGTGGAGCCGCTCGTCGCTGTATCCAAGTCAATTGCCGCGGCGATATTAGCCGGATCGGATATGTTAAACGAAATTGCGCTAGCATATCCGACGAAGCTGGTGGATGCTTGAAGGTCCGCAATACTGGGGAGACCGTCGGCATCGTCATCGCTTGCCCCAGCAACGGTAAAAAGTCCAAATGGAGAGGGATTATTGCCGTTAAGATCTACTGAGGAAGCTTGAAATCCCGCTGTGACTGGATCTTCGTCCACCGGGCCTAGGTAGGTTTGGTTGAAGCGCACTAGTAGATCTCTTGCGACCGCTTCTATGCGAGCGCCAATTAATACCAAGTCGCCGCTTGCATCAAAGGCGGAAGTGTCGGTATCGGACTGAATACCGCGAAGGCTTAGTAGGCCACCGAGTTCGCCGCCAGCGGTTCCGATGACGCTTGTCAAATCTATATGTTCCGTCGTCGAGCTAGAGTCGTAGTCATAAACTATGTGGCGAAGGGCGCTGTTGTCTAAGCCAGGTGGATAGCCGCTAACGGGAGCAAAACTTGGCGACGCAGTGAAGTCCAAAGCTCTAGCGCTTGAGCCATTTACAAGCGTAAATCCGTTGCTAAGTGAAACCAAGACAGTTCCATCGCCATTTTCTACTGAGTTAATCGAAAGCTTTTCGGATAGTTCCTTTAATAGTTGGTCTCTTTTGTCTCGCAGAGCTAAAGCTTCCTGCTCCGAGATTTCCAGTGTGCTTATTTGCGTATTTAACTCAGCAATGTCGGCGGTCATGCTGTTAACTTCGCCAATTACTAATCCAATTCGATTGTCGGCCTCCCTTTGTAAACTCGCTATAGATTCGTACGAAGACTGAATAGCTTGTGAAAGGCTTGCGCCCTGTTCGATGACATTTTGTCGCAAGCTCATGTTTGCCGGATCGGCAGATAGGTCGTCTAGAGAACTAAAGAATTCCGATAATTGGAAACCAATTTGCCCTACCGTGTCTTCTAGGGAAAAAGGGCCTTCGGCACGCGATAGTAATTCATCGCGTATTTCACTTTTTGCCCGATCCGAAGTCGCTGAGTGAATCTGACTGCTTAAGAACTTGTCTACGAGGCGGGAAATCGTTCTAACGTTTACACCACTACCTAGAGAAATGCTGTTGGCGTCTGCGCTAGTAGTAAGTGTCTCAATATTAGCGCGTCTTCTGCTATATCCCTCGACATTGGCGTTAGCGATGTTGTCGCCAATGACTCGAATTGCTTGAGTCTGAGCAAAGAGCGAACTTTTGCTTATATTTAAGAGACTGCTTATTCCTCCAGATCCCATGATTTACTAGTTCCTTCTAATCTGTGCAGTTTATAGTCGTGCGGGAATCCCTTCTCGTTTTATTGCAAGAGGTGTGCAATTTACTGTTGAATTGACAAGCGAATTAGAAAAGGCATTATGTACGGGGAGTTAGACCGTGTGCTGTCTAATGCCGGACGTTAGATTGCGAGGTATTAATTATGGTGGAGGAAAATATTTGCCTGCTAGCGGGGAAAATTAGTCTGCATGAATCGCTGCCTAATTATAATGGCTAGGCACTGGTTCTGCTGCGTTTTAGAGAAGTCTCTTCGTGACTAGAGAGTTTGCCCTCCTTACTGTATGTTGGCAAATCGCCACCCGGCGCACATTGCACAATTGCCAGAGTCGAAGTTACTAGTCCAAGTGAATTCTTAATTAAGTCGGCATTTTCTGCGTTGAGCGCGCAGACTGCCGATACGATATTTCTTAAATCGCTTCGAATTTTATCGAGTTCTCTTTGAGTTCCCACTGAGGGGCACTTCGTGACGATCTCCGAAAGTTTAATCTGTTCGAGCGTTTGCTCACTCGACAGAAGTGAGGAGATAATAGTGTTTCGTTTTTTCTCCAGCTCTTGCGCGGCATTAATGAGGTCAAGTTTTTTTACGTTAGTGCTCTCTAATTCCGCTGTGTCGCATTTTACTATGGCCGTTCGCTCCTTTGTGAGAAGCCGCAAGAATTCCTCTTGTTTTGTAAGTTCGGCCTTTAAGCAATGGAGCAAGTTCTTAAACGGATCCATTAAGCGTTTTCGTCTTTGGCAAAAGATAAAATTGAGTTAGCTACATCTGAACTCGATACGGAGTATTCACCCGCAGCAATTTTTCTCTTTAAGTCTTCAACTCTTGAACTTTGTTTTTCTTCGTCTTCCGCAACGATTTTAGAAATTTGTGCAAACTGCCTCGCCATAGGTGAGATGCTAACTCTATCGTCAGAGTTACTAGCGATCGCGCTACTGTTAGAACTCTCGCGCTCGTCCTTCGCCTGTTGTGCGCTATTTTTAGCTGTAGTTTGGTCTAGGCTATGTCTTCTAAAAATGTCGCTTATTCTCATCTTCGTCTCTCCGTAGCTACTAGGTTATCAAGTTAATTATAGCATAGATTTGCTCTAATAATAGTTATGCCTAGGTTTGCTTAACAAATAACCTATACTGAGTTATCGTTCAGATGCTTTATTGGCCTTAGTGAGTTCTTTTCTTAGCATATCTTTAACCCCTATGCCTTTTCCTTGGGATGCGGATTCGGCAATCGCCTGATTCAGCATATCCCGATATATTTGCCCTTCGTTGGAATTTTCTCCAAAAAGTCCCGTGGTTTCAACCGTCTCCCACATAACCTTAAACATCTGGTGCAATAATAGGGCCTCAAAATCGCTAGCGGCCTTTTCAACTTCAGCCTCTTTGCTACTTGCTTGATTTGCCAGCACTTTTGCCTTTTCAAGAGACGCGGTCCCTTGAGATAGCATTGCTATAGAGGCTGAATCAGCGGCAGAAAGTGCCTCAATTTTAGACATAGATGTAATTCCTTGCTACATCACCACTAGCTCCGCATGGAGCGCTCCTGCTTTCTTTAAAGCTTGGAAGATAGCTATTAAATCTCTAGGCGTTGCCCCCAGGCTGTTAAGTGCGGTTACGAGCTCGCCAAGACTTACCGATTCCTTGACGATAGTTAGCTGTCCACTATCCTCTGCAACTGCAATGTCCTGTTGCTCAACTATGGCCGTTGCTCCCTGGCCAAAAGCATTTGGTTGCGAGACTTGTGTTTCGGAAGAAATCGTAATGTTTAGGTTTCCGTGCGCTAGCGCCACCGTAGATACCCTTACGCTTTCTCCCATAATTATCGTTCCAGTCCGCTCGTTTATTACCACTCGTGCCGGGAGGTCGGGATCGATTTCAAGTTCTTCTAATCTAGCGATTAGATGTATCGGTGCTTTAGCAGTTAGCTCGTCTAATGGAAGGAGCACACTTGCGCTATCTATAGCTTTGGCTCTTCCAATGCCGACAAACCTGTTCACTGCGTCCTGAACTCGAGTTACTGTGACAAAATCTGGTTCTCTCAGCACTATGCGAACGGAACCGCTAGAAAACAAGTCAAATGGGATTGCCCTTTCAACGGTCGCACCTTTAGCAATTCGCGCAACAGTGGGATGGTTCTTTTGTGTCGAGTCTCCATCTCCTTGGATTACAAAGCCTCCCAAGGATATTGGCCCTTGCGAAACGGCATATACTTTGCCATCTGCGCCCCTAAGAGGTGTCATTAGCAAAGTTCCGCCCTGCAATGTAGATGCGTTGCCAACAGAAGATAACGTAACGTCGATTTTTGATCCAGGTCGCGCAAACGGCGGCAACTCTGCAGTGGCAATAACGGCAGCAGTATTTCCGAGTTTGCTTATTTCCTTCACGTCGACCCTAAGACCCAGGCGCTCCATTAAGTTGGCAATGCTTTGGTTAGTAAAGGCGCTCTTTTGATCCCCCGTCCCCTGCAAACCTACTACAATTCCGAAGCCCACCAAGTGATTGCCACGCACTCCCTCTATGTCGGCTACGTCCTTTAGTCGCGCGGCAAGCGCAGTGTTGGCTGTCGTCAGCAGCAAAACAGCGATTGCTAGAACAAAAACAGTTCGTAGCTTCCCCTTAGCTTTCCTTATTGCAAGTGTCATATTTTAAAATGGCCAAACGAATTCAAATATTCTCGCGCCCCACCCTGGCTTTTGTTGCTCGGTCACTATGCCGCGTCCATAAAAATCTATCCTCATGTTGGCAATCTTGTTCGACGGAACCTGATTATTTGCATTGACATCTTGTGTTCGGACTAGTCCGCTAATAACGAGTATCTCCTCCTCGCTGTTAACTGATATAATCTTTGTTCCTTCTATTCTGAGCAAGCCGTTAGGAAGTACTTCCATAATGACTGCCGATACGGTTCCTGACAATGTCCCCGAACGCTTGGTCTCACCATCGCCCTCGAATTTTATATCGGTCGTAGCATTGATGAGTTCTTCTGGATCTAAGCTAGTATTGTTTGCTGTCCAATGTTTCGTTTCCAGACCGAATAATTCCTTTATGCCAGCAGCAAGTGAGAACTTCCCTTCAGTCTCAGTTTCTGCAAGCTTTTTGCCTTCTTGGGATTCTTTGATAAGTATCGTAATGATGTCCATGGGCTGATAGGCTCTAAAATCGCGAAATAGCGATGTAGCCTGTCCTTCATCCGGCCAAAGAGAAGGATTCGCTCGCATTTGGCCGTTGTGATATGGCGAGGAGCTACCCGGTGGCAGTGTGCTCGCCGGAGGTAGTGGCGGCGGCGGTGGTTGCAGACTGGAGGAGTCTAAATTGAACCGGGCTTTTTCTAGGAGTGCTGTTGGAGCTGCCTCGCGGTTGCTTACCTTGAATATGGAAAAATCGCTTGCGCTGCCTGAGTGCATTGCCTTAGCAAATTCCTCTGCTGGCACTATGCGCTCTGCCGGTGCCCGGTTGTAGGCACAACTTGACAAGAGCAGTGAAAGCGATAAAAAAAGCCGTGCAGTATTCATGGATTTGCCACCTCCGCATGCTGTGGACTCTTCACAATTGCTTTAATTACTTTGTTCGAGCTATCATTCCTAAAGCGGATGGTCTCACCTTTTAATCCATCCTCCATGGCTATTGCCGTAACGGACGCATTTATGCCGGCAGCATTGTAGATTACCGAGATTCGAGCCCCTTTGGAAACAACTGCTGGGATATCTATGAGGTTGCTTCGCAGAGGCTCGCCAGCTCGCAAATGTGCCTTTGCCCGACGGCCTATTATGGATTCCGAATTGTCTACAATATTATCTGCAAACTTATTTCGGTTAAGCCTGACTATTTGCAGATCGTCATGCTCAATTAGCATTCCTCTCTCGATGTCTCTCGCTAGTACGGGAATATCCGTCCAATAATCGACGACCGCCGAAGCGAGAAAGCGAGCCGCGCTTTGTTCGGCAACGTAAACTTCAATCCTTAAAGGTACTATGCCGCCCGATGGTTGCCCCAATGCTTCTACCGCAATGCGCGTTGGGCCATTCGGTATTATGTAGCTCTCGGGAAATTTAACCTCGCGCACTCTTAAATCGCTCTTGCCGTTAATGTGTAACTTAGCTCGCACAATGTCTAAGACTTCAGCAGGCAAGAGCTGCCGTCCGGACCTTTCTACTCTCACCTTAGCTGGAATGAAATAGCCTATTGTTTCGCTGTCTATTCCGCTACTGTTGATGGACTGAAGAATGTTATCGCCTAACAAAACTAGGGAGGAGCCCGGAGTCGGAGCAGGGCCGAGCTTCACAGCGCGTAGCCTATTTGCCAAATCATTGTCGGTGACGCTTGCTGATTTTATTTGTCCCACGTCGCCTAAGGTGAGTTCACTGGCATTGATGGTTACTACATTGTTAATTACTAGCGTGGGTCGTTCCGAATTCGCCTGCGAACTACCTTCCTCGGCGATCGCCCAAAACGGCATATATATCACAACAAGAGCAACTGCGAGACAGCAGCATCTAGGGCGAAGCAATCTTTTAAAAAGCAAGTGCATGAGCGAAGTCTTTCGTGCAAGTTGCATGGCTTTACATTATCTCTTAATATTAACTGCATTAGACAGGATTTGATCAGCGGTTTGAATTACCTTGGAATTTGCTTCGTAGGCGCGCTGTCCCGTCACCATTTTTACAATTTCTTCTACTACGCTAACATTGGAACTCTCTAAGAATCCTTGAGCAATGGTGCCAAAGCCATCTTCGCCGGGAGTTCCAGCCGAGGCAGTTCCCGAAGATTCGGTCTCCTCGTATAGATTTCTGCCGGAAGCGCGCAAGCCAGCCGCATTTTGAAATCGCACCGTTTGCACTTGCCCTACCTGCGTTGGCGCGGTTGCGCCGGGCTGTCTAACTGTTACTATGCCGTCGCTTGCTATGGTAATGCTAAGAGCATCCGGTGGAATTGTAATTGCTGGCTCTAGTTGAAAGCCATCTGAATTAACTACAGCTCCCTCCTCGTTTAATTTAAAAGCTCCGCTTCTCGTGTAGGCGGTGTTGCCGTTGGGAAGTGTTATCTGGAAAAAGCCCTCGCCCTCGACGGCCATATCCAGTTGATGACCAGTGGACTCAAAGTCGCCCTGGGAAAAGATTTTGCCAACGGCTTCTGGGCGAACGCCCAAGCCTACCTGTATTCCTGTGGGGCTGGTGCCCTGCTGAGTGGCTGAGCTACCAGGTTCTTGCATGATTTGGTACATCAAGTCCTGAAAATCAGCGCGGCTCTTTTTAAAGCCGCTGGTGTTGACGTTAGCTAGGTTGTTAGCGATTACATCCAAATTTAGCTGTTGAGCCAGCATGCCAGTGGCGGCTGTAAATAGTGATCTAAGCATAGTTGTTATCTCTCCTTACTGTAAGATGCTCTCTAGCGGTCATTTTATACGCGAGTTGCTGCTGATCTTATTGCTCTGTCGTTTAAGTCATCGATTTCTCTAACTGTTTTTGTGTACGCTTCGAAGGCTCGTTGAGCCGATATCATTTCAACCATTGCCTCGATGACCGAAACATTTGGCATTTCTAGCGAATGTGGCACGACGTCCGCCTCTACGGCGGTCGCACGACCGTTACCTGATATTTTAAATCTAGTTGAGCCGATTCTGCTAAGGCTTTCTAGATTATCAATTGCAACGGTTTTTAGGCGTCCAACTATTTGTCCAGCCGCTATTACGTTTCCATTTGCAAGAATTTGCGGTTGAGTTGCTTGTCCAATTGATATTGCGCCGCCTTCTCCGGATACGGGCAAACCGTCTTGGGTTACCAGGGTGCCGTCGGCATTGAGCGCAAAATTACCTGCTCTAGTGTACGCTTCGCCATCGGGAGTTTGGATGGCAAAAAAGTGATTAGGAGTTCGAAGCGCCACATCCAGGCCATTTCCAGTTTCTGCAATAGGACCGGGGGAGAAATCCGTAGATGTCCCAACATTTATTACCCCTGGGGCGCGTTCGAAGTTCGCTGCAGCATTTTGCGGCATGTTCGACAAGGCGTTCGCAAGGGTCTCATCAAAGGATTGTGCGCGAGAGATGAGTCGTTGTGCTTTAAAGCCAACCGTACTTACGTTTGCCAAGTTGTTGCTAAGTATTTCAATGCGCCGGTTCGCAACTAAGCCACCCGATGCTGAAGTGTAAATGTCCTTATTCATTTTCTGTTACCATGTGTGCCGTTATTCTTCATCGTTTCTCGCTGCGAGTTTATATAAGTGCCGATTCGCGTTTGAAGTCGACCTGTGTGGCATTGGGCAGTTCGCCAATCTGTGTTCGCGAAAAATCTATGTGCTTTTCCTCTTTTTTTATTTCAGAGAGAGTCTTGCCAGACTGCCTAACGTATTCGGAATTATGCATAGGTTCTGGGCTCGGGCGAGAAACTAGTTTGTCGAGAGCTCTTACCTCGGCTAAGGGGAGGTCTAGCTTGCGAGCGACTACGTGAATTTCTTTGCCTTCTTCCAGAAGGCGCTTTGCGATTTTATATGCGATTGGATCCACGATGGGAGAGCTGCCGGAGGGTGGTATTGAGAAGGCCATGCGGCGGTCGTCGCTTTGTTCTGCAAGGGAGGCCTTCACTTCTCGCGTAATTTCAACTGACTCCATGAGACTGCGCTCTCTTGAGGTTTTGGGAGTTCTCCTGTCAGGCTGTGTTGGGTTTGAGGCCGGGCTGGTATTCGTATCGCTAATAGCGCCAGTCGAGATTGTTTGATTTGGCGATCTAAGCCATGTGCTGTTGGGAAATTCATCTTCGCTTGGGAGAGAACTGCTAGTCGACAGCTTTTCCTTCTTGCTGTTTTGCGCTCGTTCGAGTTGTCCCAATAAATCGCTCAATTCCTCTTGGCGCTTTTGAAGTTGTCTATCGAGATTCCTGCTAGAAGCGGCTGCCTCTCTTATTAGATCGGTTAAGCATTGCTCGACCTCGGAGAGCTCTTGTCGCCACTTGTCGCGAGCCGATGCGCCGCTAGCGCTGCTAGGAAGAAGCATTTTTAGACAAGCAAATGTTACAAATATTGCAAAACCAGCGTCGACTAGGCTTTGAAAATGTATTGTCTCCATTTGCCCTCCTTATATGCTAGTGGCGAGTTATGCCGCGTAGCAGTTAAGCCGCGTGTCAATATAACGGTCTATGTCGCTCGCAGATGTCAGCGTTTTGGCATAATACATCGCCTTTATCACTCGAGTTCTCCTGCGCATAATTCCAAACTAGTAACCGCATAGACTACTCTCAAAAAACTCTAACTAGCTAATAATTAAGAAGATAGTTAGGTGCCGTAATTTCTAAACTTGAGTCAGCCACACCTCTAGTTGATTTGCAGTATGGCCTAAGATCTTACTGCCTAAAACTCAAGTTCGCCCGTTTACTAGAGTCTTATGCAAGAGTTGAACCAATGTAATTCTCAGGTGGAGAAAAGCTCTGGAGTTCGAGTAGTTCTAAGACGATAGAGTAAATTAGAAGAATAAATCGATTTTGATGATTGGCAGGCAAATGTTTCAATGGCAAGTGTAATTATAGCAGATGATCATGTTGTTCTTAGACAGGGCTTAAGGGCACTGCTTAGTAGTCTCGAGAACGTGGAGGTAGTCGCTGAGGCCGGAGATGGCTTTGAAGTTGTGTCTCTGGTGCAGAGATATATGCCTGACATATTGATTCTAGATCTTTCGATGCCAAACCTTGGCGGGATGGAGGCCATCTCTCGTCTTAGAAAGCTAAAAAATGATACCAAAATTTTAGTTCTATCGGCACACGACGATGATTCTTCAGTTCGCGCAGTAATGCGAGCGGGGGCCAATGGATTCGTTCCTAAGACGGCAAAATCAAGCGAACTGGAATTTGCGATCACGGCTGTTTTAGCTGGCAAGAATTACTTAAGCCCAAGCGTTTGTAGCTCCATTCTGGGCTTCGGCATTAATAGCCGCGAAGAAGATTGTTCTCCGCTTGCTGTTTTAACGGATAGAGAACGAGAAGTGATGAAGTTATTGAGTGAGGGCGAGCGGAATAAGGCAATCGCAAAAAAGCTTCACATATCGCCGCGCACTGTGGATAGCCATAGAGCGAACATTATGAAAAAGCTCAGTGCAAATAGCAATGCCGAACTCGTTCATATTGCCTTAAAGCATGGACTAATTGACTAGGGGCGAATTGGAATTAGGCCCATCGCTTCGCACGTAGTGGACAGCCAGTGCAGGCGGTATGTTTAAAAGCGAAATATTAGTCGTTACCGCTCCCGATCTGCTAGCTTCGAGTTTCCATTTTCTAATTATAGATTCCACGCCGCGAATTCGCGCTCGATGCTTTGCGCTCGGCGCAAAATTGCCAAATTTTCTAATCCCAATGTACTCGAAAAAAGAAAGACATCCATTTTTAGCGAGCATCTTGCACAAAAGGTTTAAAATATTTTCGACGTCGTTTGGCGAAAAGTTAGAGAACGGCAGACCCGATACAATGACGTCAAATTCCGCATCTGGATAAAGCGAAGGAAGATCTTCAATAGAGCCCCTTACGAAGACAATGCGATCCTTATGCGCAAGGTAATGCGAGTTTCCCTCGAGGCTTTTCTTTAGCTGATTGAGTAGAAAAGCGTTTATTTCGCAAATTGATAAAGTGTCATCCGGGCCCATTTCTGCAAGAATTTTTCGCGTAAATGGCCCAGTTCCCGCCCCAACCTCTAAAATTCTCTTGGCCCCGACTTTTTCTGCAAGCGGTCGAACCATATCCTTTGCTAGCCACCGCGAGCTGGGACAAACACTTCCCATTTCGACAAAACGCTTCGGCAGTTGCTTGTAAAATGTTAAATAATTGTTAGCCATCGAATGTATAGTTATGCGATGCGAGTATCGGTAAAACGCACTCCCGCTTAAATAGAGTTTTACCGAGCTCCTGCGCCAGTAATGACAACTCGTAGAGTTTTTGCCGCTATCAGTAAATCTAGCAAAAATGAGCGGTTGTTTACATAGTTAATATCGTAAAACATTTTTGTTTGGTAATCATCCAGGGATGAGGCATACCTATGAGCTACCTGTGCTAAACCTGTTATGCCTGCTTTTACCTCTAGTCGGCGATAAAATTCAGGAATTTTCTCGGCGATTTGACAAGCTAGTTCAGGACGTTCAGGCCTGGGGCCAATTAAGCTCATGTCTCCAAAAATGACGTTTAGCAACTGGGGGAGCTCGTCAAGTCTAAAATTTCGCAAATATTTTCCCAGAGGAGTAATTCTTGGGTCATGTTCGCTTGCCCAGACTGCGCCGGTGTTGCGTTCAGCATCGTTTCTCATAGTCCTAAACTTGTACATAATAAAGACCTGCCCATCTTTGGTAAGCCGTTTCTGTTTCAATATTACCGGCCCAGACGATGTTAGCTTTATTGCTACGGCCACGGCGAGAAATAACGGCAGCAAAGCTATCAGTAGAGCAATGGCAACTGAAAAGTCTAAAATCGGCTTGATCGCATCGTAAGTTAGGCGAACGCGCTCGTTTCGCGCGTAAAGGTTAGAGCTGCTAAGTCTATAGAAATTTTTTGAAGAAACAGCAGTGGGGAGCACGGCATAAGTTTCGCCACGCGGAGGCAACGGAATTTCGGAAAGCACAGCAGTACGACTTATTTCCTTCGGTACTAACATTTGCCCTTAACATCTAAAGGAGTCATCGCAAAATACGCTTGCGAAAAAGCCTATACCGTTTCGGCTAAACTCCCTAATAAGACAAAGCCCCTTATTTCTACAACTATAAAAAATCAAACGCCTATTGTTTGTTACTCAAACATATGGCACCACATCGCCCCATCAACCAATGTATGATATGCGCCATTTGTCACTAATTGCCTCATTCTTTTGTTTAAAAACCAGGACAAACTGACAAACGCGTTATTACATTACTTATTTTGTGTAAAAACGCAAGTTTCTTTGTTGTTAATTGTGCAAAATATAGGTAGATATTTGGAGGTAACGGAGTTTTTGGATTACCGTAGGCCATTCCATAAGTTAAGGGTTTTTTAACAGGAGCAATATCGATGAACGGAGCGGGTGCGACGATAAATTCTCGAATTAGAGTCTTAGTGGCGAGGACTTTTAAGGCTGAGAAATTATACGCGTCCATGTCCTTTCCTGACGGAGTTGGTACTGGCTTTAGTTTGGATAACGTGGCGAATGATTTAAGGGCTGATGCCTGGCTGCGTTGTCACAAACAGCTAAGAGCCATGTTAAATGAAACGCTTAAGTTAAGCGGTAGTAGTGCTATGGTTTCGCGGTTGGCAATAATTAAACAGCAATTTATTAACAAAGCTAATTGCGAAGAGGCAAAGATAGCCGAGAAGGCTAAGTTGTTGATGGATTCTGCAACAAGGCAAGAATATGCCTCCTGTCTACAGTTTTCACTAGAGCTCGTCGAGTCGAAAGCTTGCGCTCAAGCTAGTAGAGTTATAATCGATGAGGTTAGCGGAGTTCTTTCTGCGTCTGGGAATGCAGGTGCATTTGCGCCAGTGTTTGAATCAATGGAGGTAGAGCAGGATGAGGTTTTGACGTCGGAGAGCGAAAAAGATCCAAAGCCGGAGCTACCTGCAAATGTAGTTCGTCTACAGCTAAAAAAGCGAGCTTAAGTCTTATACGTCGGTTAAAAATAAAAAGTACTTTTTTTAGGGTGCTTGTAATATGTCGCAGTTCTTGACGAGAAAAACAATTAGTCAGTTGCTAAGAGACGGGGCAGTTGGAAGTTCGGTTGAGATCAATGGGTGGGTTAGGACGCGACGAGATGCCAAAGAGATGTCGTTTCTCGAGGTAAACGACGGAAGTTGCCTGGCCAACATACAAATTATCGTAGACCGAAGCATCTCAAGACTGGATACCTGTGTCCAAGAGGCCAATACCGGTGCAGCGGTGCAAGTTGAGGGCGAATTGGTACTGTCTCCAGCTAAAGGACAGCGAGTTGAGGTTAAGGCTACTAGCCTTAACCTCATTGGCCCAGCCGACGCCAATGATTATCCCTTGCAAAAGAAGCGCCACTCGTTTGAATTTTTGCGAACCATTGCTCATTTGAGACCGCGAACAAATACGTTTGGTGCAGTGTTTCGTCTGCGACATGCGGCGGCGTTTGCAATACACAAATTTTTTCACGATAGGGGGTTTGTTTGCGTGCATACTCCCATAATCACCACCTCAGATTGTGAGGGGGCCGGGAAAATGTTTAGAGTTACTACGCTGGATCCTACGGTAGCCATATCGGCTAACGTAGAAGACAAAAACGCAAGAGAGACTTTTTTTAGCAATGATTTTTTTGGTCGCGAGGCTAGCCTTTCGGTTTCTGGGCAGCTAGAAGCCGAGCTCTTCGCTACGGCTTTAAGCAAGGTGTACACATTCGGGCCTACTTTTAGAGCGGAGAACTCGAATACTCCAAGGCATTTAGCGGAGTTCTGGATGGTTGAGCCGGAAATGGCGTTTTGCGATTTGCAGGGCGATATGGAAGTGGCAGAGGACTTTGTTAGGTCTGTAATTCAATACGTCCTGGAGAATTGCCAAGACGACATGAAGTTCTTTGACCAGTGGGTTGAAAAGGGGATTATTAATTCGCTAGAGCAGGTTGCTTCGGCAAAATTTGAAGTTATTACTTATACCGAGGCAATAAACTGTTTGGCAAAATGCGGTCGATCGTTTGAATATCCCATTTCGTGGGGCGCGGATATACAGACTGAGCATGAGCGCTATTTGACGGAGGAATACATAGGTAGGCCAGTTTTTGTGACTAATTATCCAAAAGAAATAAAGGCATTTTACATGCGGTTGGATGAGGGAGAAAAAACAGTCAGCGCTATGGATTTATTAGTGCCGCGATTGGGAGAAATTATTGGCGGTTCCCAGCGCGAGGATCGCAAGGATGTTTTGCTTAAAAGGTTAGCTGAGTCTGGCTTAGATGAAAATAATTACTGGTGGTACCTAGATCTTAGAAGGTACGGAAGCGTTCCGCACGCCGGGTTTGGGTTAGGGTTTGAGCGTTTGCTTATGTATTTAAGTGGTATGAGCAATATCAGGGACGTGATTCCTTTTCCGCGTACGCCTGGCAATGCTAATTTTTAAATATTGAAGTTACTGTAGTCCTGTAGTGCAACTTAATCAGAGCAATTATTTGAAGACAAGTCGTGAGCCTGTTTATCTGAATGCACAAGGTGCGTATTCAGAGCTAACAGTCATTATCCCTACTTTAAATGAGGCCTCCGTTATTGGCTTTCTTTTAGATGATCTGGCTAAGAGATACTCTGGCGCCACTGTCCTTGTTGTGGATGATGTTAGCAGCGATGGGACGCAACAAGTTGTCTTGGAGCGAGTAAGCGTCTTAGGCTCCGGTGGAGGATGTTGTAGTGTGGAATTGTTGGAAAGGCGAGGTGCTTTAGTCAGGGGAATATGTGCTAGCGTCATCGATGCTATTTATTGTTGCAAAACGAAATTTTTCTTAGTGATGGATGGCGATTTTCAACATCCTCCGTCGGAAGTTGCAAAGTTATTTTCTAAACTAATAGACGGAGCAGATTTGGTAGTTGCAAATAGGCTTTCGAGGTATTTTGGACATTCTGTTTTGCGAAGTATTATTTCAAGGATTGCCACTGCGCTTGCGCGCGTTAGCCTAAGGCGAAGAGGGATTGTGGTAAGCGACCCGATGTCAGGTTTTTTTGGTGGCAAGACGAGTTTTGTAGTTGGCATACTAAAAACTAGCTCTGTTAATTTCGAATTGCGGGGATATAAAATTCTTTTTGACATATTGAGATTTTTTCCGCCAAATGCCTCGATTGCCCATGTGCATTATCGATTTGGCTGTCGAGAGGTGGGTAAATCAAAGCTAGGAGTACGCCACGCAGTTTGTTTTGTTAGGTCTTTAGTCAAAGATATTTCTGCGGGAAAGAAAAATTCTTAGTAGAAATTTTTCTTTATGGGCCAAAAAAGTTTTTGACATATTTATTTATCTGCGCCTATATAGCCATCTCTGGAGTATCTTAGCTATAGTAAGGGCAGAGTGGCATTGTGTTGTCAAGGTGGTGTTGTGGTAAAAAAATGAAGTTATTGTGTGGTTATCTGGAATTTGAGTGCTTGCATCGTTGATGGCTGGGCAGTACCGTTAGTGGGTTGGTAAATGGCAGTAATTTGTTTTGCATCACTTAAAGGTGGTGTGGGGAAAACGTCTATTTCTGTCAATGTTAGTCACGCTTTTGCAAAGCGGGGCTGTAGAACTATTCTAATTGACTGCGATCCTTCGGGGCATTCTACATCTTTTTTTCGCACAGCAGTTGGTTCGCCGAAAAACCAAGCCACAGGTGAGGTGATGGCGGGCGCAGAGGCGCCGCTTGCTCAGTTGTTTTTATCAAAATCTTTTAGGCAGCAGTTATCAAGTGGCGAAACTGCTTCCGATGAGCTGATGGAGGTTTTGGAGCCAGGTCGTGGTATCGTTGATTCCATAAGGCCGGATTTAGATCTTTTGCGGTCAGGGCCAGAGCTTCGCCATTTTCTTTGGGGTCCTGGCGCGAAGGCATTTGCGAATTTATTTCCACAATTAATTCGCGAACTTCGCAGTGAGTACGATCACGTTGTAATAGATACGCCTCCTGATTTTAATGTCTTGACTCGCAACGCCATTGCCAATGCCGACATCGTGGTTGTTCCCGTCGATCCCAGCGAGATGAGTATAAATAGCTTAGAGGAAATCGTCGCTAGTGCTCAACACATCAAGGGACCGGTTTGGGTTATCGTTCGTTCGATGGTAAATAAGCAGGCAAGTCGTGTTAATAAGTTGACCGCAGCGAGGTTGGATAAGAATCTTGTCGTTAGTAACCTTGAGATGGAAGGCGATGTGCCTGTGGACGATGAGGACATTAGAAACTTCAGCAGTGCCGAGGATTTTATCTCGATTTTGCGAGAGCGAGAGACGCATTGTCCGAAAAAAGCAAGCATCGGTGATTCATCAGCGCATGATGGGCCCATATACCTGCTAAACTCGGTGATTTTTCGCAGCGAGCAGCAGAATCGCCTTACGTTCTTGGGCCAAACGGCCTTTGATTTAAAGGCTACTGCAAAATTGGCGCAACAATATTATGAAGTAGCGCGCGAAATAGAGGATATCATTTCATATGCAGCGTTTTCCGAGTCGGAAAAGCTTGGACATTTGGGGTTTGAAGAAGAACTTTCATTTTCCTCCCATCGCAAGTCTTGCTAGCCAGCTAACTCTTCTGTAGAGATTGCGGTATGGCTGATTTAAAAATTATTAGAGTTTTAAGCGGAGTTACCGCGTTATTGACACTGGTGCTCATTTCGTTGGGTGGCTTTGTTAGAGCAACTGGTGCTGGCTTGTCGTGTCCCGACTGGCCGCTCTGTTTTGGAAGAATAGTTCCTGAGTTTACGCATGGCGTGGCTCAGGAATATATACACAGGGTTATAGCTGGTTTTGTAGTGCTGTGTTCCTTAGCAATGTTGCACTTAGTGTTTCGCAGCCGAAAAACTTATACTTTCCTGTATAAGCTAGTCGTTTTTCTTCTAATATTGGTCATGATCCAATCCGTAATGGGTGGCCTTACGGTTATTTTTCAGCTTAATCCCTTTATTATTACTGCTCATTTAGCACTTGGCAGTGTTTTTTTTCAGTTACTGGCGTTATTGGCAGCCGAAAGGATTTGTCCGAAGTGCGAAAATTGCGAAGAGAATAAATCTGAGCCAAAGAGAGCGCGAAGTGTTAATTTCGTGCTCTTAATACTAAGTGGTTTTGTTTTTTTGCAGATAGTATTGGGTGGTTTTGTTGGTAGCAGTGGGGCAGCTCTAGTTTGCGAGGGTTTTCCTTTATGTAACGGTAGTCTGTTGCCGCCTGAGGCCACCGCGCCTCAGTTATTGCAAATATCCCATCGAGCGTTGGCAGTTTTTTTGTTAACTTGCATTACAGCCATTTATTTTTTTGGGCGCAAATCTCTATTGCTGATGGATCAGGCTTCTAGCTTGCGGCGCGTTTTTTTCTTAACCTTACTTCAGTTTGCTTTGGGAGTTGCAAACGTTTTGATGTATATTCCCATCTGGGTAGCTGTTTTACATCTAGCGGTTGCGCAATTGATATTGTTTGAACTTTTGAATATGTCGAAATCGCTAAGTGGTACGTGGTTTATGCGGCGAATTCAGAAGAGCATGGTTCCCTAAATGGCAAAGGTCGGATGTCGGTAAATCCATCATATGCGACTGTATCGCAAGGTGCTACTTGCACGACATATTTTAGCGACTTATTTAGCTTAACTAAGCCAAAAATCATTGCGTTGCTGTTGATATCGACTTTTTGCACCATGGTGCTTGCATCTGGTGGAAATGTTTCGATGCCGTTGGTAGTTTGGGTTCTTCTGGGTGGCGCTCTAATATCGGCATCCGCTAATGCGATGAACTGCATCCTCGATAGAGATATCGATGCTCTGATGCAGAGAACTAAGAATCGCCCTATGGCAGTTGGTAGGCTTGGTCTTCTATCGGCATATCTGTTTGCTATAATCGCAGGGGCAAGCGGTTTCTTTGTCCTCTATAGCTTTGTTGGTCTTAGTGCCTCGCTCGTGGCTCTTAGTGGGCATTTGTTTTACGTGTTGATTTACACGCTATGGCTAAAGCGAATTACGGCGCAAAATATAGTGATCGGTGGCGTTGCGGGTGCCATACCGCCATTGGTGGGATGGGTAGCTATTAAGGGAGAGTTAGAGTTTACTGCGCTGTTACTGTTTTTGGTTATTTTCTTCTGGACCCCGCCACATTTTTGGGCTTTGGCTCTCAATAAGAATTCTGATTATAAGCGAGCGGGTATCCCAATGCTGCCTGTTGTTGCTGGGCGGGATGCGACCCTTAATGGGATGTTGTTCTATGCCTTATGTCTAATTCCAACTACAGTCATCCTTGTACTTTCAAATGAATATTTGGGATGGTTTTCACTGCTTGTCATGTTATCATTAAGTGTGGTTTTTTCTTGGAAGATATGGCATCTTAAGCGCACGGGTTTTGCAGAGAATGTAGAGATGCTTAAAGCGAAGGAAGTGTTTAACTTTTCAAATGCCTATCTCTCGCTTTACTTTCTATGTCTAGTGGTAGATGCCACGCTGTTATAGCGATTGATAGTTGTTGCTAGCGCAATTGCCAACGTAGCTCAGCTGGTAGAGCAATGCTCTCGTAAAGCATAGGTCACGAGTTCGAATCTCGTCGTTGGCTTATTTGTTTGTCTTACTCGCTAAAGTTATCTCGATCGCTAATGCTTAGTTCGCCGAGAAGCACTAATTCTTGGCCCTCATTTACGGACATGCCTACGGTTACGAGAATGTCTTTTATAATCGCGTCGTCCGTGCACAAAATAGAATGCTCAATTTTCATCGATTCTATTATTGCTATTACCGTGCCCTTCTTAACCACCTCTTTGGGTTTAACTAGCAAGTCGATTACCGTTCCTGGCAGTGGCGCTACCACTTGGGTTTCTCCAAAGGATGCTGCACCTGCATGTGAGCCCGATCGTTCGCTCTGATAAATCGAAAATGATTTCTCTTCGACGTAAATGTTAGCAGCAGACATTTCTGTAGCACTATCGATGAGCGACTTATACGCAACTCCATCGAATTCAATTTGCAGGCTACGTAGTTCTAGGCTAGGTTCATGCTCGACGCAAACCTCATGAACGCCATCGTTTATGCCAAGTGTAAATATATGCTTATTGCTCTTTAGTTTAGCGTAGCTGATTAACCTGGCGCGTAGTTTTTGAGTTAAATCTACGCCATGTTCTCGCATGTCGTAATCCAAGAAGGTGCTTGCAATTTCTGTTTTGGCTCGCGTTAAGGACGTATCTGGTCTCCAATAAATAAGTGTGCAGAAAGGATCGTTTGGGTTTTGCCGCAAATGTAATTGAATTGAGCTAAATATTTCATGAATCAAGAAAACCGACATTGCTACTTTGGCGAGTGATAGGGAAATAACGCTACTTTCGATTAGTTCGTCAATTTTCCTATCGACCCATTTAGTATCTGTGTTATTTGAGGCGACATCCTGGTGCGATAGTATGCTAAGCAAAAAGGAAATATTATTTTGAACGCCGCAAATTCTTGTTTGCTGTAATGCCAATCTTAGGCGCTCAATGGCGGCTAAGCGAGTTTCGCCACTCGCAATGAGCTTCATTAGCAGCGAATCGTAATTTGTCGATATAGTTAATCCCTTCTCCAGGGCGTGATCTATGCGTAGCTGGGATTGTGCGATCTCGGGGAAAGTGAGGTCAGCTACTCTTCCAGATTTGGGCAGAAACTTTTGTTGTGGCGCTTCCGCATATACGCGCGCTTCTATTGCTACTCCTGTAGGTTTAATATCGCTCTGTGATAAGGAAAGCTTTTCGCCACGAGCAATGCGTATTTGCCATTCAATTAGATCTATGCCGAAAATCATCTCTGTGATTGGGTGTTCAACTTGAATGCGGCAATTGGCTTCGAGGAAAAAGAAAGCCTTGCTCATATTGTTTTTATCGAGCGGAATCAAGAATTCCACAGTTGCGGCATTTGTGTAGTTACAGGCTTTAATTAGCTTTAAGGCACTTTCGCATAACTTGGCGCGCAATTCGTCTTCAATGTAAGCACTAGGCGATTCCTCGACTATTTTTTGCGCACGGCGCTGCAAGGTGCAGTCCCTCTCCCAAAAATGGAGCGCATTCCCAAAATGGTCTGCAAGAATTTGTATCTCGATGTGACGAGCTCGCTGTATTAGTTTTTCTAGGATTAGGTGCTCGTCCCCAAAATAAGCTTTTGACTCTCGTTTAGCGGCTTCTATGGCATTTTGTAAATCCTTAACCTCGTTTACCTCTCGCATCCCCCGACCACCGCCTCCAGCTCTAGCTTTTATTAATAGCGGAAACCCGATGTCTTGTGCGCGTGTGACTAAAGTTGCTAAATCAGTTTTCTCGCCATCATAGCCTGGGATAACGGGTATCCCAATTTTCGAGGCGAGTTTGCGCGCGCTGTCTTTGTGCCCGAGCGAGCGCATGGCGCTGGCGTCCGGGCCAATAAAGATAAGACCCGCGTCGATGGTCTGTCTCGCGAAATCCGGATTCTCCGATAGGAAGCCGTATCCAGGATGTATGGCATCAGCTTTCGCAGCTATTGCTACAGAAAGAATCTTAGCTGCGTTTAAATAGGACTCGCTCGCTACTGCGCCTCCCACATTGAATGCCTGATCTGCCGCTTGTGCGTGGGGATTTGAGTAGTCTGCGTCCGAGTAAATGGCAATTGTGCGAAGCCCAAGTTTTCGGGCAGTGCTTATTATGCGAAGGGCGATTTCGCCTCTATTGGCAATAAGAATGGATTTCATTTCTTCTGAGCAAGTGATTTCTTTAGAGTTACATTCTAAATATTCCAAATCGAGAACTAGAGTCCTGCGCAATTAAACTACTAGCAAAGGCCAAAGCTAATGTCTCGCGAGTCTTTAAAGGATCTATAATGCCGTCATCCCAGAGGCGTGCCGAGGCATACCAGGCGCCATTTTCGTTCCTATATTTTTCTTTAATTTTAGACTTAAACTCATTTCTCTCCGAGTGACAAGTCGGGTTGTCAGAGTTGTCAAATTTAACTTGTGCCATTACTTCGGCGGCTTGGTCCTCTCCCATGACTGAGATTTGCGAATTTGGCCATGTGAAGAGGAAGCGCGGATCGTAAGCTCTTCCGCACATGCCGTAGTTACCAGCGCCAAATGATCCCCCAATGATTAGAGTAAACTTTGGAACCGAGGACGTTGCCACGGCAGTAACCATTTTAGCACCATGCTTAGCTATTCCATCGTGTTCGTATGATTTGCCAACCATAAAACCAACTACGTTTTGCAAAAAAAGCAGTGGAATGCCACGTTGGTTGCAGAGCTGTATAAAGTGAGTTGCCTTTAGCGCAGACTCGCTAAACAAGATGCCGTCGTTAGCGATTACGCCAACTAAGAAGCCATAAATGTGCGAAAAGCCACATTTAATAGTCTTGCCGTATTGGGCCTTGAATTCCTCAAACCTCGAGCCATCTACGAGGCGGGCTATTACTTCCATAACGGAGAAACTCTTTCGCAGATCCGCACCTACTATGCCATATATTTCTTGTGGATCGTATAGTGGAGGCTCTGTCGAATGTTTAGCAACTAAGCGCTCAATGCTCGAGGATTCGGGGCCAAGTGATGCAATAATCTCCCTGGCACGCTTAAGTGCATCTACTTCGTTGTCCGCGCTGTGGTCGCTGACCCCGCTAATCCCGCAGTGGACATCCGTGCCGCCTAGCTCCTCGGCGGATACGATTTCGCCAGTTGCAGCCTTTACTAGAGGTGGGCCTCCTAGGAATATTGAGGCATTTCCCCTAACCATTATAGTTTCATCGCTCATGGCCGGAACATATGCTCCACCAGCGGTGCAGGAGCCGAGGACAACAGAAATTTGAGGTATCCCCATGCTGCTCATGAGCGCCTGGTTGTAAAAAATTCTTCCAAAATGAAAGCGGTCAGGGAAAATTTCGTCTTGCAACGGAAGAAAGGCACCGCCACTATCGACAAGATATATACACGGCAGCTTGTTCTCTACTGCAATTTCCTGGGCGCGAAGGTGTTTTTTTACTGTGAGCGGAAAATACGTTCCTCCTTTAATGGTGGAGTTATTGGCGATGACCATGCACTTTCTGCCAGAGATTCTAGCGATTAAAGTATGAATTCCAGCTCCAGGTGGCAGACCTTCGTAGACTTCAGCGCCGGCGAGAGGTGCGACTGCTAAATATGGTGAGCCAGGATCGAGTAAATGAGTTATGCGTTCTTCGACTAATAGCTTGTTTCGTCGTCGCGCAAGCTCCTCAGTCTTTTTGCTGTGTGGAGTCAGGCTGTTTTGCAAATACGAGTTTAACTTGGCTAGTAGAGACTGATAGTCTAAATAATTTTTCTTATACTGCTCGCTGTTAATATTGAGATTCGACTTAAGGATGGACATTTTGCCAGTCTTCCATCAAAATCAAACCTTCGTCAACAATGACTTATATATCTATATCTTCCTTCCCAGATTTCTTAATGTCTAAGCTCAGTATAGCTCTGCTTACTTCCCGCGAGTCTACATGATACGTGCCCTCGGCCAGCTGTTTTTTTATTAGTTCGATTTTTCGGACGCGCTCTGCCAACCATTGCAGCTTTAGCAAAGTACCCTTTCGTGCTCGAACATTCGTTCTAGATAGTCTAGTTATATTCTCTATTTTTTCTGAGTCGAAGTTATCCATGTCTATTAATACGTTTTTCATATACGCCCCTTAAATTACCGAAAACTACATCGTTTTTGTTCAAAATTGGTGTCCAAAAATGAACAACAATCATCGCCATGAATGGGCTAACGACTACTTTTTTGAAAAACTTGAGGTTTTTTTAAAAAAAAGTGCACAATTTTGTGCCATACGGTTCGGGCATGAATTTATTTCATAGAATTGTTTATCTGAATTACCATTTCGGTCTTAATAGACGCCCGTGAAATCTTCTTGCACGACAATGCTTTGCTGGCTGCGCGTATTTAATTGCTGCATAATAAATGCTTAGTTTTCAATAGGATAACAACGTGAAGAGAGCGGTTTGGAGTATGTTTAACGAGCTATCTAACTCAAGGCCAAGTGAGTTGGCATATAGCATGCACTGATACCGCTTGTTTCCGTCAGATTATTACAGTTTGATGGGCGTGTCGGCAAATGCGCCCTTTACGATGTTGGTGTAGCAACAAAATGTAGCAATGGAGAAGCAAGATGAGCGATAGAGGTACGTTTTCGCCGGCCAATTTCTTTTTAAAAGATCTTCCTCAAATACTTAGGACACCGATTCACTTGCCACGGCTATCGCGTTCTAAAACGCCAGCTGGTGTTAGCGGCTTGACTAAGCATAGAGATGTTGGTGCGCAAGATGATGCAGACGAGCGATTTAATCTACAGGGCAGGCTCAAGTTAGGCAGCGAATCTAATTTTGTTGTAGATGATATGGAATTTGTGTTCGATCAAAATACTCTAATTGTAGGCGAACTGGAAATCGGCGCATTAGTGCGAGTGAAGGGTCATTATGTCGATGGAAAGCGATATGCAAGCAGTATATATCGCCTAGCAAGTTTAAACTGAAATTGGGTTTTCTTCCTGTGCGCCGAGAAGGTATTTACTAATTAAATTTTGCAATTGCCCCCGCTTGCTGCTATGAGCTTAATGGGCGCATGGCAGCAGCATAGCGATGGCAAAAATATTACTGTTGAACATCTCTGGCGAGGACAAGGCTGGACTTACCTCATCCCTTACGGCAATACTTTCAGAGTATGATGTAGAGATATTGGACATTGGTCAGGCGGTCATCCACAATTTTCTTTCCTTGGGCCTGTTGGTCAATATCCCAGAAAAAGAAGAGTCATCTCCGGTTTTAGAAAAGTTTTTGTTTAGGGCGCATGAACTTGGGCTTACTGTGAAGTTTACGCCAATCTCCGTTCAGCAGTACGATAATTGGGTAAGCGCCGAGAATAAGAGTCGTTTCGTGCTCACTATTCTTGGACGAGAGCTCAACGCTAGTGAAATTTCGTCAGTTACGGAGGTAATTGCGGCTTTTGGGCTAAATATCGACGTCATTACTCGAATGTCCTGCCGTAGACCGATAGCTAAGTATATTGACAGCGAATGCTATTGTGTTGAGTTTGCCATTAGTGGGGACATTGACGATACCGGCGAAATCCAATCTCGGTTGCTGGATATTTCCAATACATCTGGCATAGACATTGCTTTTCAAGCAGACGATTTATATCGGCGCAATCGGCGCCTTATTGCATTTGACATGGATTCAACTTTAATTCAGGCAGAGGTTATAGACGAATTAGCCCGTGCTCACGGTGTATTGGAAGAGGTAAGCGCTATAACCTCTGCTGCCATGCGAGGGGAAATTGATTTTACGGAAAGCCTAAAGAGGCGAGTAAAATTGCTAGAAGGCCTGGATGTCTCTGTGCTTCAACAAATCGCCGATGGACTTGTTTTGTCGGAAGGGGCAGAAAAACTTAGTAGAATCCTTAAAGCGCTAGGATACAAACTAGCTATTTTGTCGGGTGGATTTTCTTTTTTTGGTGAGAGATTAAAGGATAGGCTTGGCTTTGATTATGTATATACAAATGAGCTAGAAATTCAGGATGGAAGATTGAGCGGCCGCTGTTTGGGGCGCATTGTCGACGGCCAGCGCAAGGCAGAGTTGTTAAGCGAATTGGCCATAAAAGAGGGGATTAAACTGGAGCAAACGATTGCCGTGGGGGACGGCGCAAATGATCTCCCCATGCTTAGCGCTGCTGGGTTAGGAATAGCGTTTCACGCTAAACCAATAGTAAAAAGTCGCGTTAAACACTCGATTTCTACCTTAGGGCTTGATGCGTTGTTGTATTTTCTTGGCATTCGAGAGCGCGAAAGAGCTTAATTGGCGGACGCGCTAGAAAACATGCTCATAATAAGTCGTATATAATTTGCGAGTAATAAGCCAGTGTTTCCTAGAAGATACAGCAGCGAAATTGCTGTAGACAGAATGTTCAATTTGTTTTCTAATCCGGTCGATAGTTCCTGTCCAGAACTTCGGTCTTACTATAAATGTGCTGTGTGCTTTGAGTGGGGGATATCGATTTTTATTGACAGTTGTGTGATGAGTTGAGATCTAGTGACGGATTTCTTCGCAAGAACTATCAGTGGGAGTGTGTTATTAACAAAGGAGATGACATGATGAATAGAGCTTCGCGTAAAAGTGCTCGAGTAGTTAAAAGTCTGTGTGCTGTAGGCATGTTTAGTGTCTGTGCATACTCACAGGCTCTAGCTGCGGATGACGTCGCAAGTGCGAGTAACGTGGCAGAGTTTTTTAAGAACGGCAAGGCGTATATTAGCGGCCGATATAGATATGAGTTTGTAGACCAGGATGACTTTGACAATGATGCTAAAGCCTCTACCTTGCAAACTCGATTGGGGTATAAGACGGCAAACTTTATGGGGTTTAAGGGTTTGTTGGAAGTTGAGGATGTAACTGAGATTGGTAAAGATTTGTACAATAGCACTGTCAATGGTAGGACAGACAGGCCGGTAGTAGCTGATCCTCAGGGGACAGAAGTTAATCAGGCATATATAGGCTATCATGGCGTGCCCGATACGGCTGTAACTTTTGGTAGAAAGCAGATAGTGCTCGATAACGTCCGTTGGATAGGAGATGTTGCATGGAGGCAAAATAATCAGACATTTGATTCGGCAACTCTAAGCAATACGTCGGTTCCAGGACTTAACTTGCAGTACGGATACATATTTAACGCAAACCGCATATTTGGCGATGGCAGTCCAGTTGGAGATGTTGAGTCAAATTCTCATCTCGTAAATGCCAAGTACACTGGTTGCTCCTTAGGAGCTTTGGCAGCGTATGCGTATATGTTAGATCTAGAAGATTTGCCAGCAGTGTCTAGCAATACTTTTGGAGCTCGTTTTGATGGAAAGTACGGAGTAACTGATCTATTGAGCTTGCTCTATGACCTAGAGTACGCTTTCCAAATGGATCACGGCGATAATCCAACTGACTATGATGCGCATTATTATCGCGCAGAGGCTGGTGCTGGTGCTTATGGGTTCACCCTAAAGGGTGGGTTTGAGAGCTTGGGCAGCGACGAGGGTGATATTGCAGTATCGGCTCCTCTTTCAACGACACATGTGTGGAATGGTTGGGCCGATAAATTTGTATCGACTCCAGCAGATGGGTTGCAGGATGCCTATGGTTTGCTTGGGTATCAAGTGTCTGGAGTTCATGAGTTAGTTGATGGCTTAGCTCTCACTTTGGTATATCATTACTTCTCTTCGGATGAAGGAAGCACTGATTACGGAACAGAGTGGGATTTTAACATCCAGAAGGCACTTTTCGAGCATTATATGGTTGGTATAAAGTATGCTAACTACAATGCTGATGAGTTTGCCACAGACACTCAAAAGGTAATACTCACCTTGGGTGCAAGCTTTAATCAAGCTTAAACGCGCGCAAGGCGGTAATTGAGAAGTTGATGTTTAGAGCTTAAAAGAATGGGGCTGCTTTCGGGCAGCCCCATTTGTTTTTATAGCTACTTATTAATAATATAGTGGAAAATCTTAAGGCCACTCTCGATTGGTCGAAGCAAACAGTTACTTTTTCTGGCCCAGGGACTTTTCGTGCCAAGGATGCCATTAAAAAGCTTCCGGCAGCTCGCTGGGTGGGAGAGAAAAAAGTTTGGGTTGCGTCCCTAACCAGTGTCTCAATTGGCGATTTAGAAAAAATATTCCCCGATGTCATCATAGAGGAAGTCGGAGAGCCTTCTAAAGAGTGTGAGAATTCTGATGAGTGCGATGGCGAAGCTCCAGCTGCGGCAAGCTCTTCTCCCTTGCTTAGCCAGGCAATAACCGTCTCTGAGCTAATAGCTAAGATTCGAGATGTAATTCTACTGGCCTTCCCCAATCGCATTTTAGTTAAAGGCGTCATAGCTAAGGTCACTCAGCCCAAGCATTTGTATTTGGAGCTAGTGGATTTAGAGAACCCTTCGGATCACGTAAGTTGTTTCGTCTGGCAAGAAGATATAGAACGCGTTTGCAAGCCTCTTTTTGAGCGAGGGTTTAAGCTCGAACCTGAACTCGATGTTATGTTTGAGGCGATAGTTGGCTTAAACCCTAGGAAGGGTGCCATATCGTTATCCATCTGTAGCGTGGTAGTTGAGTATACGATTGGAAAAATTGCAGCGGAGCGCGATAAGACTAATGAGAGGCTAAAGAAGGAGGGTCTATTTGGGCTTAATAAGAAATGCAAGTTGAGCATTCTTCCAACAAAACTTGGCATTATTACAAGTTCTGGCGGGACTGTAATAAATGATTTTCTTGCCGCTTTAGAAACGGCACGTTTTGGTTTTGAGCTTTTTTGGTACAAGGCCAATGTTCAAGGTGCCGGAGCTAAGGAGCAAATCATCAATGGTTTGCGCGTTTTGGGCACGTTGCCTGGAATAGATGCGATTTTAATATTTCGCGGTGGTGGTAGTCCGGCTGAACTCGCAATTTTTAATGATTATGAGTTAGCAAAGCAGGTTTGTCTTTGCGAGGTACCAGTTGTGTCGGCCATCGGACACCAAGAGGATCAGTCCTCGGTTCAGGATGTAAGCTATAGAGGCGAGGGTGTGCCCAAAGATGTCGGTTCTTTTTTTGCTAGCATCGTGGAAGATCTTCGCTGTCGCTGTCGCGAAAGTATTTCGCAAATGGTTAAGACGGTTGTTCATGTCGCCGAACTTGCGGAGGCGAGTTTGGGAGGTGCAGTTTCGCAAATTATGCGTATGTGTAAACGGTTAATAATGTCGCGAACGGAAGTTTTAGAGTTATACAGAGCGAGTTTGCCGACTCTCGCGCGCGGTTTGCAAATTAATATATCGCGGCGCTTAATCGATATTACGCGACCTATGCCGGCACTGAGCTCTAGCATATTTGTGCGCGAGAGGCGTTCGCTTAAGAAAGTTTTGGGAGACATTCAACTATCGAGCAACATGCTGATGACTTATAGGTTTAAGCAGATGGCTATGACAAATAGAGGTTTGGTGCGTGGATACATGTTTATTTTTGAGACTGGCAAGTTGCGCCTTGTAAAAGCACTGGATTTACCTCGTCTAGCGTTGCAATGTTTGCGATTTGGAGAACTCTCGCTCGAGAAACATGAAAAATCTCTTAGGGACATGTCGCCCGATGTTCAGTTAAAAAGGGGTTTTGTACTGGTTAGAGAAAGGGGCAATGGCAAGTATGTTTTGTCGGGAAGCGAGCTTCTAAAAGAGCAGGAAATCGAATTGCAGTTTCATGATACCGATAGGTCAGCAATCATTAAGTAGTGGAGAAGACGATGGCTAGTGAAGTTAACAAAAATAAGTTTGAGGAAAATTTTAATAAACTCGAATCTCTATCCCAGGAACTACAGGATAATAAGGTTACTATAGATCAGTTAGTGCCTAGGATGAAGGATGCTTTAGCTGCTTTTAAAATATGTAAGGATGTTTTGCGTCACACTAAGGTGCAGCTAACTGAGATAACGTCGGAATTTTCCGCTTTTAGCGATGAGTCTACGGACGAAATCTCCAAAGAAGTGGCTAGTGACAGCTAGAATTTTTGCGCGACGAGTTGTTAGTACTTTCAATGGCGGCTAATAGTGTCTTGTGAATGCTTTCGAGCGAGCCACTTTGTTCGACAAAGAAAACATTTTCTCTTCGTGTATCGAAGAATTCTTCTTCTGCTTGCACGATTATGGGGGGATGTGTTTCTAGTAGATTTTTTAGAAAAGTGTCGAGTTCTGAATGATCTTCGTCGCCAAAGTTAAGGACAATGCAATCTGGTTTTATCTGGCCAATCATTAGCAATCCATGTGAAGCATTGCTTGCATGGATCAATTCAATTGGAGGCAGGTTCTGTATGGCTGCTGCAATACACTGCCATATTTGAAAAGATCTTTCGTCTTTATCGACGAATAATATCCGTGTAATGTTACTCGAATCGTCCATGCTAGGTTACTGACAGTCCTTAGTGATCCTTGACTTTAGGTCGGCATTTGTAAGAATTGTCTGAAGTAAATTGCTTAAGGGGCGTGTTTTTCTTAAATGCCCATCAAAACACAGAGGAATATTATACCATTTACAAAAAGGATTTTTGTAAATGGTATAAACAGCAAGTGCGCAAGCACTTGCCAATAAACAACAAATACCGTTTCCAAAAAGTAAAATATTTAACTTACTTTTTGGAAACGGTCTAGTGCGGAGAATTTTGTGACATCTATTAAACTTACGTTTTTAGGCGCAGCGGGAACCGTTACTGGGTCGAAGTTCTTGGTCGAGGCTGGCAGTAGGAAAATACTATTTGACTGCGGATTGTTTCAGGGAACCAAGGAGCTTCGCTTGCGCAACTGGGCGGAGCCGCCGTTTGACCCTTTGTCGCTATCGGCGATAGTTCTAACTCATGCACATATCGACCACAGTGGTTATCTCCCATTAGTTGTGAGGCGAGGTTATTCGGGGCCCATATATTGCACGGCGGCAACCTTTGAGCTACTAAAACTGCTCTTGCCCGACAGTGCGCATCTTCAGGAGGAAGAGGCATTTTATGCCAACAAGTCTGGGACTTCCAAGCATCATCCTGCAAAGCCACTATATACCGAAAAGGATGTCGAAGAGACGCTAAAACTTTTTAAGATTATTGAGCGCGATAAACAAACAGAGATTCTTCCCAACGTATCAGTGGAGCCTCGCTGCGCCGGTCATATTTTAGGTTCGGTGTCGTTGACTGTCGATATTTTTAAGAAGCGAATTACTTTTTCAGGCGATATTGGACGCTACGATACGCCATTGCTACCACCCCCTAGTCCGGTTGATTTTGGCGATTTATTGCTCTGCGAGTCAACGTATGGAAACCGCATACATGGCGAAGGGAACGTCGCAGACGAGTTAGCGCAAATAGTGAAAGCTGCTGTAGTCAGGAGGGGGCCACTAATTATTCCCGCATTTGCCGTAGGGCGTACACAAACTTTACTCTACTACCTAGCCGAACTTGAGCGCGACGGGAAAATACCCATTATCCCGGTCTACGTCGATTCGCCCATGGCAGTAGATGCTACTAAAATTTATTACAACTTTCGGAATGATTTTGATGAAGAGAGCGCAAAGCTAATGGAGTTGGGAAAGATTCCGCTATTAACTGCAAAGACTTCCTTTTGTAGAGCTGTGCAGGATTCCATGGCGCTAAATCATTTAAAGGGCCCAAGGATCATTATTTCTGCTAGCGGTATGGCTACTGGAGGCCGCATCTTGCATCATTTAAAGAACTGGATTCACTCAGAGGATACTACGGTGCTTTTTGTGGGATACCAAGCACGAGGTTCACGCGGAAGTATAATCCAGTCGGGAGCAAAGTATATTAGGATTTTTGGAGAAGATATTCCCATTAGGGCACAAGTAGACACTATATCCGGACTTTCTGCCCACGCCGATAGAGATGAGTTGTTAAAATGGCTAGCCGAATCCAAGGGAACGCCAAAGCAGGTTAGGATAATTCACGGTGAACCCGAAGCAAGTCGTGCTTTTGCTAATGCACTAAAAAAGAAATTTAACTGGGACGCGGCGCCTGCTACTCATATGCAGACAGTTGAGGTTTGATTTTTTTTACTACGCGGCCGACTGTTCGGCTGGCCGCGTAGTAAGTGCGAGCTCTCTATCTTGGTCTAACTTAGCAGGGCGTTTTCTTTATCTGCGCCTGAATCTGTGACTACACTAGCAAGAATATCTCGTGCGTCCTCGTGAATCATTGTCGAGTAACCGTTAATCAAGCGAACATGTCTAGTTACCTCGTCCCAATTTGCGCTGCTAACGTGTTCGCGTAGCGCAGACGCCAACTTTCTCTGCTTAGAAACTATTTCAGCGTAATAATCGATTCTCGCCATTACGTCTTTTGGGACATCCTGCTTTGCGCCTAGGACGTCTCTGGTTTCTGTTATGCAGTTATCCAATTTATCAAAGGATTCTAGTAATTTATCGACTAAGGTGCCTGGCATAGCAATTATCCTCATCTAAAAAAAACATAAACAATGGCAAAACAATCTTCTTAGTTTTACGCCCGTATATATTAGTATCAGCCAAGGAGCAGCTTTTGCTTCAATAAGCTACATAACTACATAAAAACCCTCATGTTTTACTTGCCTTGAGTGAGCCGGTTCCTAGGGTTAGTCTAACCGCAGAGATTGTTTGTGTCGCTATTTTTCGCGCGCGCTTAGCGCCGTCTAGGAGAATATCTTCAAGCTCGTCTTTTTGTGATACCCAGTGATTGTACTTTTCTCGAAACGGCGAAAGGGCAAGCTGCATAATGTCAAAGAGCTCCTTTTTTGCCACTCCGTATCCCATGCCACCTTCTCGATATTGTCTAGCGAGGTTTTCGCAAGCTTCCTTGCTAGCGAAAAGTTTGAACATTTGAAATACGTTGCATTGCTCGGGATCCTTAACGTCCTCTACGCTCTTTGAGTCCGTAACTATTCGCATTACCTTTTTTCGCATAGCAGAAGGTTCTTCAAATAAGCCTATGAAGTTGTCATAGCTCTTTGACATTTTTCGACCATCTATTCCCCTAATTACACCGGTCTCCTCGGTTATGAGTGCCTCCGGGACAGGGAATATGGAACCAAACTGCAAATTAAATCTCTCGGCCACATCTCGCGTCATCTCCACGTGTTGCTTTTGATCGGCACCCACAGGGACGAGACTTGCTTTGTACAATAGTATATCTGCCGCCATTAATATCGGGTAAAACATTACACCCGAATTAATGTTAATGTTTTTTGCCTTGGCATCTTTTACTGCATGTGCTCTCTCGAGTAATCCCAGTGGAAAATGACAGGCTAAATACCACGCGAGTTCGCAAACTTCCGGCACATCCGATTGGCGAAAGATAATGGCCTGCCTTGGATCAATGCCGATTGCTAAATAAGCGGCCGCAAGAGAGGCGGAGTGAGATCTAAGATCGGAAGCGCTCTTTACCGAAGTAAGCGCATGTAGGTCAACTATGCAAATAATTGTCTCGTGTTCCTTTGCAAGTTCGACAAAATGCTTCATCGCTCCGAAATAATTTCCAATGTGAACCTGTGTTCCAGACGGCTGCACCCCCGAAAATACTCTCTTAGCTATCGTTTTGCTCATTTCATTTTTGCCTTAACACTTGAGAATGCTCTTTGTCTAAGCGCTTCAAACAGTAATATTGAAGCGGCTTGGCTCACGTTTAGCGATTCAATTTTACCCATGAGGGGTATCTTTAGCATAATATCGCAATGTTCCTTTACTAATCGCCTTAATCCCTTTCCTTCGGAACCAAACACAAGGACTATTGGTTCCGAGGGAAGCTTTGTTTCAAAGAGATTATTGGCTTGCTTGCCCGCATCCGTTCCTATGATCCAGAAACCATTATTTTTTAGTTCCTTTAACGCTTCGTTTAGATTTGTAACGAGCGAGATTGGCATAGTTTCACTTGCACCAGCACTAGCCTTTGCCACAGCTGGGGTTATGCCAACACTGCGGCGCTTCGTTCCTATTACTCCATCTACACCGCCACATTCTGCAACGCGAAGTACCGCACCCATATTTTGTGGGTCTTGCAGTTCGTCCAGCGCTACGATTATCCCGCTTGCATTTGAGCGAGCGCTAATCTGTATTAGCTCCTTAAGGCTAAAAAGTCTTCGCTGATTGAGTGTTGTAACTACGCCCTGATGAACTAACCCTGGGACTGCTTGCTCAAACGCGTCTTTGCTAGCCTCAAGGATGGGCTTTTTTAACTTAGCAAGTTTATCGCTAAGAGAAGTCTTTCGCAACCAATCCAAAGAACTCTTTGTCGCAAAAACCTCGCAAATATTTTGAGGGCTCGATTTAATCGTCTCCATAAGTGGATTTCTTCCACAAATGAAGTTAGTGTTTCTCAGTCTGTTCTTAAGATCTTTTTCCACTGTGTTTTAGCTTGGACCATTCTTAAGAAAATACTCCTGAGTCCCCTTTTCTTCAATAGCCGAGGCAACGCGCCTAAGTGCTAGCACATAGGCAGCCGTTCGCATAGAGCAGTGCTTCTCCTTGCGGATGTTATCCACTAATTTTGCGCTTTGATTCATCGCTACTTCCAATTTAGAGTACACCTCGTTTGCCGTCCAGTAATAGCCAGCCCTGTTTTGTACCCACTCGTAGTAGCTGACAGTTACCCCTCCCGCGTTAGCCAAGATGTCTGGAATTACCACTACGCCCTTATCAAAAAGAATCTTATCGGCCTCCGGCGTCGTGGGGCCATTGGCGAGTTCAAGCACAATACTTGCCTTTATATTGTTTGCATTCTTGGCAGTAACCTGACCCTCTAAGGCTGCGGGGACTAAGACATCGACCTCTAGCTCTAGAAGTTGCTCATTCGTAATGTGTTCGTATTCGAGCACTTCGCATACCGAGCCCTTGCAATATACTGCTTGTAGTTGGTTAGTCTCGTGTTTAATTTTATAAACGCTTGGAGCATCTAAGCCGTCCTTCTTGTAAATGCCGCCCTTGGAGTCGCTAAGTGCGACCACTCTATAACCTGCGTCACTAGCAAGTTTAGCAAAATTATACCCAGCATTGCCAAAACCCTGAATAGCCATTGTAGGATGGGGTTTGTCTAAGCCGAGCCCCTTTTTTAGCGATTCGAGCACATAAAATCCGCCCCGCGCAGTGGCGTCTGCTCTCCCCAAAGAGCCTCCTAGTGATAGGGGTTTGCCGGTTATGACGGCTGGTATGTGTTCTCTCTTGATAATTTTATATTGGTCCGACATCCAACCCATAATTGTTTCATTTGTGTAGACATCTGGCGCCGGGATATCTCTGTCGGGTCCGATTACATCCGCTACGGCATTGATATAACCGCGACTTAACCTTTCGAGTTCCAGCTTTGATAAGTTTTTTGGGTGTACGCGAACTCCGCCCTTAGCTCCGCCAAATGGCAAGTTAACTGCAGCGCATTTAAATGTCATCCAAAACGCGAGTGACTGCACTTCATCTAAATTTACATCCGGGTGAAATCGAATCCCGCCCTTGCCTGGGCCCCGAGAATCGTCATAGAGAACTCGATAGCCCGTGAAAAATTTTAAAGCACCATTGTCCATGCGCACTGGAATGGCAAAGATGTGAACAGCTTTCGGGTGCTTTAGCAAAGCTATGGTATCGGGCGATAACTGTACATGTGCTAGTGCTAGATCGAGTTGCGAAAGAGCATTGGCGAACAATGGCATTGTTGTCATAGTTAGTATCTCTGAATTAAGGGCGATAATCTGCTTGTTGCGAAGGGATAGCATCGCAATCAATAACTTGTGAAGAATGAAATTAACACAATGATCTTATGACGAAAAGAAATTAATAGAGGGCGTTTTTTTTATTGCGCCAAATATCTATGGAGTATGTTGGCGCTCTCTGATAGGCCTAGCTTCAGGCGTTCAGAATAGAGTTTAAGTAAGAAAAAGTTCATTTTCGACATGGCTTAAACACTTTAAGTTACATATAGATGGAGCCAATAACGCAAACGTGGTACTTAGGCCCTTACTAGAAGTCGTTTCGGTACGTTTTTTAGCAGATCACTGATAATAAGAATTTTAATGCCATATCGGAGGACGACGATATGGCGGATATATAGTTTTTTGTGAGGAGAAGGTAGATGATCGTTCAGTGTCCAAAGTGTAAGACCAAGTTTGGCGTTTCCGATGCTCAGCTTGCTGGTTTGACTAGCCCGCAGTTTCATTGTTCTCGTTGCGATAACACTTTTTTTGAGAGCGTTGGTTTAGAGCATGTATGCGCGGCAGATTTTGGGAATAGCAAAGTTGCATCGCGTAGTATTTCCGCGGTGTGCGCTTCCGAGGGAGTCCCGGCGTCAGTCGAAAAGTGTGGCAGCAAGTGGCAGCAGTTGGATATGTTTGCTCCTGAAGCTTCTGCTGAGAGTAAGTGCTATGAAAGTCCGATAAAGACTTTTGGCGATATGCTTGATAGTGGCCCTTCGGCACTCATTACGGCTGATTGGCCTACTGATGATACGCAGAAGATAGAAATCGATATGTCTTCGGTCTTGCGCAAGCGCTTAAATGAAGACGCAATTTCTAACGGCGTATTGCGCTTTAGAAAGGAGGCCTTGGAGCGTTTACATGATCTAAATCAAGCTGATCGGCGAGTAGATTGGCCTCAGGCTTATTCGCCTTCGGATTTTTTCACCAAAACAAATTCTCCTTACGTCGATTTGCCCGATTGCTGCCGCTCAGACATCGCGGCGATAGACAAGGCAGCAGGTGACGTCGTTTCTTCCTTGGAAACAATATCTTCGCCGTCGAAGTTAGCTTCTCTGGAGAAAGAGTTTAAGAGTAATAGCTCTGAAAGCTACGAGCTAGTGATGCCGGCAAGTCATTCAGAGACTCATGTTGAGGAGCGAGGCCCTATACAGGTATTTTCTGATTTCGATTCATTTGATTCGTTTGATATGTCGGAGCAAGACGAGCCGGACTTATCGCCTCAACCAATTGCTAGTGAAGAAAAGGAGGTTTTGAGCAATAGGCCTCTATATTTCGCATGTTTCTTTCCGCTGCTCGTTTGCATTCTTCTCGGAGTTGCTGGACTGTTAATTTCGAGAGTGGATGCTCTCGCTACAGTTTTGCTTTCCTTAGATAGTGACAGTGTCAGTTCTCAACCGCCAGCAGGGCTAGAACTAGCGAAGCTGCGTTCAACGGTAGCTACTCTTGATGATGGTCAGCAAGTGTTAAATATTCGAGGCGAGGTGGTAAACAATACAAACAGGCCGATGTCGGAAATTAAGATAGAGGCCAAGTTGTTTGACGGCAACAATCAACCGCTGGAGAAAACACTCGTTGCCGCGCAAGGCGACATCGTCAATGCTTTAGAGATAGGCTCTCTTAAGGATAGCGCTGTTAGTTCGGTTGCGCCGGAAGATGGCGAGCAGTCTTTAGAGTCATCAAATGTCCTAAAGCCAGGAAGTAGCATGTCCTTTAGGCTAGTTCTAGCCGACTCGGTTCAAAACGCCGAGTGGTATGCCGTCCGAGTCCACAGTGTGAAATATGTGCTCGGCGATGCGAAGCTTAATAGCTATTGATCTCACCTTTCGATACAGGCTTAAGCCCCTTTACCTATCAGTAACATCTGGCCCCTTTCGGCTTAATTCTGCTAGCATGATTCTTGCGGGGCAAGACATGCTGCGAGTTGCCGCTATTCACTTTGGCGCGGGGAACAATAGGTCACGAAAAGAAAATTCGATAAGTAGTGTAGACAACAAAAGCACTAATGAGGAATGTGCCTTCTTTGCGTGAGATGGTGCTGTCGGTAAAGACTATCGGTAGCGTGACGACCGCTACGCCAATCATAACCGGAATGTCAATCCACAAGGCTTCCGGGGACACAAGAACTCCAGTGCCGCTAATTAGACCCGACAATCCCAAAACGCCAAGAATGTTAAAAATGTTGCTGCCAACTATATTGCCAACCGCTATGTCGGGTTGGCGATGGATGCTTGCTAGTACTGATGTAATTAACTCTGGCAAGGACGTGCCGACGGCAACGATTGTTAGCCCTATTACTAGCTCGTCTATTCCTAGCAGACGAGCAATGTCTACCGCGCCACTTACAAGCCATCGAGCTCCTAAGCAGAGAAATAGCAGGCCAATGACTATTGTTCCGATCTGAACGGAAATCTTTACCTTACTCCCGTTATCAGCAACGCCTAAACTATCTTCAAATTCAGCCTTGACCTTTTCGCTCTCCCTGCGACTTAGCCTAATTACCCAAGCCGTATAAGCAATCAGCATGGAAAATAAAATAGCGCCATCTAAGACCCCAATCGCTCCGTCGAGTCCCATTGCTAAAACCAGTAAACTTGCCGCTATCATTGCCGGAACATCGAACTTGATAAGCTGGCTTGCCACAATTAGTGGAGTAACTATTGCAGAAAGTCCAAGAATTAAAAGCACATTTAGAATATTGCTTCCAACTACGTTGCCAAGCGCTACGTCCATTTTGCCATCTATGGCCGCTAAGACGCTTACGGCGAGTTCCGGTGAGCTCGTCCCAAAGGCAACCACAGTGAGCCCAATGACTAGAGGATTTATCCCAAGCGCTAATGCCAGCTTCGAAGACCCCCTCACTAAAGACTCTCCTCCAACTAATAACGTAACTAAGCCAGCGGCTATCCACATGAGTGGGTAAGAATAAGCCCCCATTTTATAAATCCTCTAGAGTTATTAACTTTGCTCAATAAGTAACGGAACTATGGTCTCTCGTTGTTAACATTAATCGCATCCAAGGAAAACGCCTTCCAGGATAAAGTCTTGGCTTTTTCCTCTTCGATTTGTAGCCGGATACTGTCCTTATGTCTTGTGCTTTCTAGCAAGACTAGGCGTTTAAGCTGGGACAGGCTAATTTTATTAGTGTTTTCTTGTTGCGTCTCTGCCTTGCTAAGTTCGCTTTCGATATCTATTGCAGCCTTCTCTTCAAATGCGGAGGAAGAGACTGCGGACGACGAAGTATTAACTATAGGTGGCGAAAGGATCTGAGTTTGGAGAGACCTGCTCTTGCAATTCTTAAAACCACAGTGACTAAATTTTTCGGCACATGCCGCATCCATAATTATTCGCAACTCGCTTTTTTTCTCGGGTGGAAGTTTTGACATCTTCCCGAATTGAGCGAATCTGCGTTGAACTTGCTCCCTAAATTGCTCGCATGTGAGTTCCTGCTCAAGCCACGAAAGTGCATCTCCCTCATTTCGAGGTTCTTCAGGCTGGACTTCAGCTTCTAAAGATGGCAGCGCAAGTAAAGAGACAAAAAGAACAATATAGTATTTATGCGGAAACGTCATTGGCGGTATAAAAATGAACCTAGGGAATTTTAGCACAAATAAGCTTAGTTTGTCTTGCGGTTATGATTCTAAACGAATATGGCACGATTCATCAAGGTTTTTAAGTCTGTGTTTTCTCAGACATGCCCCTAAAAACGTTTTGTCTTTGTGCCTCTGGGGTTGTAAACTAGAAGTGGTCACCAATATTTTCTTTTACTAGTTATTAAATGGCTATTAACGAAATCTGGAAGAATTTTTTTCAGTCCGAAAGGCTAACAGGCAAGCGGATGACTAGTTTGGCGATTTGCGTAGTGGTTATGCTAGCCTTTTTTTGTGGTTATTTTAAGGATGGGTTTAGTTCTAGCTCTGGAGAGACAAATGTTAGTGATGTTTCTCCTAAGGTAGCGCCAGCGAATATCGCTGCGCTTTCTGAAGTGGACGTGAAATCTTCCTCTAGTGTGGGGTTAAAGCAGAACCTGTCGCCTGCAAAAACTTCGGCTCAATCCTCAAGTACAGCGGGCAAAATACCTATCCCATATCCAAGCAAAGTTCAGGGGAGCCTTCCTCAACAGAATCCCTATTCTCGCATGTTGCAAGGTAGGCGCGATAGAGATGTTTCTTCTGGTGCCGCAAGTTCACTGGCCACGCTCCAAGGCACTTTTAATTCAATAACTCGGGGAAAGATTCAGGACAGTGCAATGTCGCAGCGAAACAGCTACTTCGATAAGTTGCGAGAGCAAACTCGAGCGCTCACAGAGGCAAAGCATGACATGGAGGAAGATGCAGCGGAAAAAGGCGAGGGAAAAGATGCTGGCGGGATCGATGCGACAGCTTTGCAAGCTACTGGAGATATTTCTCCTTCTAGGGCTGGAATTGGAGAAGATTCTAGTTCTGGCAAAGACGATGCACTGGGAGAAGCGCCAGATTTAGCTGAACTAGAAGCGCTCGAAGCAGACCTTGCTGAATTAGAAGAGATGGATGCAGGTGAGTAAGCTCGCTATCTAGTCTTTTTGCCGCAAGAGCAAACTTACTTTGTCGCGATGTGCAATCTCCCAATTTGGATTATCGCGCAGCAAATAGGCTAAAGGTGCGTCTGGTTCTAGCAGTAGCCAGTAAAACTTGTATTTGTCTATTACCCTTTGCCAACCTGGCTTAGCGTTATTGAGAGTAAAAAATTCTTCGTATTTATCCCTGCCATTTAGCTGATTTCTATCATCAATAAATGCTTTGTGTTTTGGATAAAGGTGCCAAGCTAGGTAGCCACCCCAGTTTGGGGTGTGAAAAATTTTTTCACCTGCTGCCGAGTTTTCAATTATATGCACTGCGTCTTTTGGAAATTTCGGGTGAAAGGACAGTTCTTCCTCCGTATGTCCAGGTAGGTGTTTAAGGTAAAGTGTCGATAAGAGCAAGACTAGCCAAAAGCAGGAGAAAAAAAGAAAAGTGCTGGCATTTTGCTCCTTCCTGCTCAAACTCGCGAAGCTCTTGGCTATTGCATTTAACGGACTGCAATTTGGCATTTTCCTCTCTTCAAGGATGTATTGCATGGCTTTTGCCAATGGAACTGCACTTACTAACCCAAAAAATGGTATGTATCTACAGTGCAGCACAGACATGTGGAAAAATGGCGCAAGCAACAAGGCATCGAAGAGCGACCATTTTTTAGTCGCCATTCTCAGCACAGCAAACATTAAAAAAAACGAAGTCAGCCAAAAGGCAAAAAAGCTAGGCGAATATATAGAAGGGCTAAGCCATTCGTCCATTAAGTTCATAAAATAATCGTCTTTAACTAATTCTAGTGTATAGGCGTGTAGTTTGTAATTGTACGGGTTTATAAAGGTACTAACAGTTGCCAGCGCGCTAATTGTGGCGATTGCTGTAAGTCGAAAAGTTCTGTCCGACCGCCTTTCGAAAAATGTTGCAATAACGCTTGAGAACAGAATTAATAGTCCTAGAGGGAAGGCTGGGTGCAGGTTAGCCCACAAAAAGAAAATCGGGATGAGGAAAAGCAACGCTAGCGAGTTTTTCGCCCTTTTATCGGCTTTCCCTGTATGCTGCCAGCGGTAGACAATAGAGTATGCTACAGCAAGTAACATCATGGAAAACAAAACGGGACGAAGAAACCACTGCGTCCACCCCTGTAGCATGGAAAGTAGTACGGCAATTAGTGTGACAATTGGCGCAAGTTTTTGGGCCCTTAGTATTGGCGCCATTACTAGGAGATAGATGCTTATGACAAAACCAAAAGTAAGTATGTGCAGCAATGACCAGCCGCCAACTTTATAGAGTAAAAAAATAATTGCGTCGGAAAGCCATTGATCCGATACCCATGATTTTGGAGGAGAGTTAACCGATGATTCTGAGGTGAAGAGAAAGTGGTCGTACTGAGGTACTTGTGAATTTTTAAGGATCCACTCGCCGTTTTTTAGATGCCAACCTATGCCGGGATCGGAAATTAGCGAATGTCCGAAGTAGACGAGAAAAAAGAGAAATATAGAACCTACAATGTCAATCCAACCCGGGCGCCTAAGACTAATCGAGCGGCGAGAATTTTGATGTTGTAAGGCGATCTGTTCTTGCATTATTGAATTTATTTGAGATGCTATAATAGTCATAGTATATGTGTATTAGTTTATGATTGTGAAGAGAGATTTTTGTGGGCTGTTTGAAAACATGGCATAAAAATACTCTCATTTAGGCATTTGGGATGGAGAAATGTTTAAGCTCTTAAAGAACTTTTTGCGAGGTAAGGCCAGTCTTAAGGTAGATAAGAAGGGCAAGCCCCTGGGTAGGGATTTGCAGGCGGCCATTGGGGCATTGCTATTGCAGATGGCGGGGGCGGATGAAGATTACGCCCCGGAAGAGGTTTATACCGTTACCCGCATAATACAAAGGCAGTTGGGGTTGGATACTGAGGAAGCCGCCGAAGTGCTGGAAATGTCTGATGAGCTGCGCTTGCAGGAGAAAAAGATAGATAAGTTTGTAGCACTAATAAACGAAAGCTTTGAGCCAAGCCAAAAACAGCTAATTCTCGCAATGATATGGGCTGTAGTGATAGCGGACGGCGAAGTAGAGAAATTTGAGAATAGGTTTGCAACTCAGATAAGAACTAGGTTTCAGTTGTCGCAAGCGGCGGCGGATGAGGCTCGAAAGTTAGCGGCTAGCGAGCAGATATAGAACGCCGCTCGTTGCGAGCGATTTCGGTGTTCTTGTATCTTTTTCTAAGCGTAGAGTATCGCCTTTTAGAGGCTTTTTCGTGACCCAGTTTTTCGTAAAATTCCGCTACTTGGCGCTCGTGTTGTGCTAGCAGGGTTTGGCAAGACTTTATCTCGTCCTTTGCAATTGGGGAAAGTTCGTGTTTCGGAAACTGACTAACTAGTTGCTTAAAGGCCGCTACCGCCTCGTGTAGTGGAGTTTGATCGTGCATGGGGCTTTTGTATTGCAACTTGTGCGCACTGCCAATTTGAAGCAGCACGTATGGAATTGCTTCGTGATGCTTGTGGTATTGCTGAAAATCATTGTACGCACTGACAGCAGTTTTGTAGTCTTGAGAGTAGAAAAAGGAGTCCGCAATCTTTAGTTCAGCAAGTTCCACAAAAGGGCTATGGGGATAGCCGTCTCTTAACTCCATCCAGGAATCTCTAGAAGCGGTAAACAATCCGCTGTCGTAGTTTTCCATGGCGCTAGAGAGAATGGAAAATTCAGGTGTCGTAGGGGCTTCTATGAGTGCCGTGAGTTTTGCTGGCGAATCGGACCAAAGGAAGCAGCCTGTAGTTGGCAAACAGAAAAAAAGCAATAAGCTAATTAGTAGACTGCGCTGGCAGCAAGAATATCTATTCATTTTTTTCCAGTCCTAAGTGTTTTTCTAGCTTTTTTAGGCGCGTGAATAAATCGGGAAGTTTTTTTAGCAAGGAACTCGTTTTGTGCCAGCGTACAGTATCCATTGGTGGAGTGCCGCCGATAACTCTGTCGTCTTCTATATCGCTAAAAATTCCCGTTTGGCCTGCTGCCCTTACCTTGTTGCCTATAGTGACGTGATCGGCAACGCCGACCTGGCCTGCAAGAATTACGTCATCGCCGATGGTGCAGCTTCCCGATACGCCCACCATTGAACACATGAGAGTTCGCTTGCCCACTTTGACGTTATGTCCGAGCATGACTAAGTTATCTAGCTTAGTGCACGCGCCTATGCGCGATTCGCCAAGAGTCGCCCTATCTATAGTCGCGTTAGCACCTATGTCTACGTCGTCTTCTAGCACAGCGGTGCCTATATGCGGTATGCGGCGATGCCCAAGTTGTTTGTCAGGTATATAGCCAAAACCATCGCTTCCAATGACTGCGCCATTCTGAATAAGGCAATTATTGCCAAGAGTTACACCTTCACGGATGATTGCGCCCGAGTGAATCGTGCAGCCAGCTCCAATTGTGGCTCCTGGATAAATCACAACGTGCGGGTGAATGATAGAACCATCGCCGATAACGCAATTTGCTCCTATTACCGCAAAAGGGCCTATGTAGACGCCATTGCCGACACTGGCAGTTTCGTCAATACAAGCGTTTGGGTGGATTCCTGGAACGATTTCGCAATATTTCTCAAAGAGCGGCGTTAGTGAGATGATGGCCTTTAAGGGTTCGGGAGTAACGATTTGAGCCATCTCTAGGCTCGGGTCATATTCTTGTATAAGAAGTGCACCTGCTTGTGAGTGTTTAGCTAGGTGGAGGAAATTTTTCTTGGAGCTCTTGCTAGTTCCAAGGAAAGATAAATCCCTAGCAGTGGCAGATTCAAGAGGTCTTATTCCCGAAATCTCAATAGAGGCATCGCCGTGAATCTTTGCACCAAGTCGTTCGGCGATATCGCTAAGTGAAATTGCTTTAATATTTTTATTTTCTGCTTTATTTTCTAGCATGAATATTAAGTCTGCATCTTTATGTGTTGCTATACCGTTTCCAAAAAGTAAGTTAAATATTTTACTTTTTGGAAACGGTATTTGTTGTTTATTGGCAAGTGCTTGCGCACTTGCTGTTTATACCATTTACAAAAATCCTTTTTGTAAATGGTATAAAAGTATAATAAATTACGCTCCACTTGCGAGCCCTTGTAGTAATAAAGAGTGCGTTAGTAAAGAAACTGTCATAAGCGGGAGCACAGTAAAAGGCTAAAATAATAGCGATTGGCGTCCTTCGCAAAACACATCTCTTGTATGAGAAATATGCAATGATAATTACCAAGTCCTATACTCTAGTATATAACATCGTGGTTCGTCAATTTTGTTGCCAGCAAGCTACCGTTTGGTTTGTTTTGCTTAGTGCGTTGTTGTTTGTAGGCGCCTGTGGTGGTGGCGGAAATAGTGGTGGCGGTGGCGGTTCATCGCAGAGAAGCAACGAAACAGCTATTAGGATAGTGCATGGCGGCATTGATGTTACGCCTATGGCTCTTTATTATGGAGAAGGCGATAAGACTCGCTACGTCCAAACTGCGCGCTACGCTGAATCTACTCGCTATGTTCCAGTAGATGCAGCGGATCAAGTGCTTATTAGCTTGGAACGCGCGAATTCGCCAGGCGTTGGGCGATACGAATTTAGAACAAACCTTGCCAAGGGTGTTGAATATACCGCCTTGGTCTATGGCGAGGTGCGCGGAAAAGGGGTTAATGTCGGCATTAGGGAAGACGTAGTTCAGCGGCCCGAAGAGGGAACGGCTTTTCTTAGCTTGTTTAACAGTTACATAGGCACTGCTTCTATTAATGTTACAGCTGGTAGTAGTTTGCTAGGGTCTGTAAAATTTGGCGAGTTTCTGCCGATAACGGCCCTGGCTAGCGGAATGTCAGAGGTTTCTGTAAATGATGCACAGGGAGTAAAAATCGCCGCTCTTAGTCTTAACATGCCGGACAGGGGAGAAGTTCTTCTTCACCTGACTGGCTCAAAAGACTTGGGCGTAGTTTTTGCCGTGCCATTGGTAGATTACGACTAGGGCTAGGCAGTTTTATATTATGTCAGCAGAGATTGTCGAAGCGGTTCGCAGTAGGGTCAGCATTTCAGAAGTTATCTCTGAGGTCGTTAGCCTGAAGCGTTCAGGGCGCCGCATGGTGGGGTTGTGCCCATTTCATGCCGAAAAAACGCCGTCTTTTTTTGTGCGAGAGGAAGATGGTACGTTTTGTTGCTTTGGATGTGGAAAACGTGGCTCGGTTTTTGACTTTCTAATGGAAACCAAAGGTTTTAGCTTTGCAGAAGCATTGAGACACTTAGCAGCTAAAGTTGGGATTGAAATTCCAGAAAGCGGTTGGAAACAAAAAGGCGCGGGTTCTTTAGATAAGGACAAACTGCTAAAATCGCTGGCCCTAACTGCTCGGGATATTTTTTGCAACGTGCTTAGGCTAGATGTGGAAGCCAAGCGTGCTCGGGATTATTTGGCAGAGAGGGGCACGGAGCCGGCGATTCTTGAAAAGTACTCCGTTGGGTACGCACCACTTAAGTGGCAATTTATTCAGCCTCAAATTTTTAAGAGCTATGGCGAGGATTCGGTTAAAAGAGCAGCTGTAACCAAAGCCTTGCTCGAGCTTGGTCTTATTCGAGAGAAAAAAAGGGAAAAAGTAGCTTCGTCTGATATTCGACACGAGGATTCGGCCAATAGTGAGGTTTTGGCGAATAAGGGAGACGACTTTTATGACAGCTTCCGAGGGCGCGTAATCTTTCCTATAGCGAAGAGCGATGGAAGTGTTATTGCCTTCGGTGGGCGCGTTATAGATGGTAACAAGGATGTTGCCAAATACATTAACTCCCCAGAAAGCAGGATATATGCAAAACGGGCGAGTTTTTTTGGGCTGCCTCAGGCTGTCGAATCCATGCGAAAAACTAGACATGGCTTTGTGGTGGAGGGTTATTTCGATGTCATGTCGATGGCGCAGGTTGGATTTGTAGAAACAGTTGCTACCTGTGGCACTGCTATTACTCCCTGGCATGCGAAACTGCTAAAGAGATTTGTCGAGAGCATTACGGTTGTCTTTGATGGCGATACCGCTGGTGTGCGAGCTGCAGCACGCGTGTTTGAGGTTTTTCTGAACACGGGAGTAGATGTAGGTGTGGTAATGTTAGATAAGGGAGACGATCCCGATACTTTGGCCTTAAGGGAGGGGAAAAAGGCGGAAATTGAGGAGATTTTTAAAGCTAGGAGGCGCTCTGCTTTAAGCGCATATATTGCGCAACTGCTTGAAAGTGCAATTAGTGGACCCAATACCTCAAGTGCAGCGGTAAGAGGTAAAGCAGCGGAGCAATTCGCAACTTTAGTGTCGCAAGTCGAGAATGCAGTAGAACGAGAAACGCTTTTGGTAGAAGCTAGCAATTTGTTCGGAGTTAGTAGGAGTTCGCTAGGGATGCTAGTAGCAGAATGTGCTGAGAAACAAGAATCTCGTCTGCGAAATAGAAGAAATTGGCAAGCTGGGAAAAGCGAAAATGTTGTTGTTGAGAAGACGGATTCTAAGGAAACTGAGAATTTGGTTTCTAAGGAGTTATCTTCATATTGTAGGCAGGCTGTAGTAGCGGTGTTGTTGAATCCAGCCTTGGCGCAGATAGTTATCGATACACGAGAGTCCCTAGAAGGTAAGAATATATTGTCAGTCATGCCACAAAGCGTAGTAGATTTTATTGGGGATGTGGCGATTCTCTATGCCGAGGCGCGCATTAGCGGGCTTATTGGCGAATGCCAAGCTAGTGGTAGCGATGTCGAAAATATCGAGGAAACTTTGGGCCAAGCATTAGCAAAGTATTCGCTAGCCGATTTTGGATTACTTGAGGAAGCTAAACAGAAGGCGTTAAGGGGAGGAGCTAATCCTGATAAGGTTATAGAGGAATTAAGACTGTCAGTTCACCGCCACGAGTTAAAGGCCGAGGTCGATGGAATTCGTTCGGCGGAGCTGGTAGCGCCGAATTTGGCGGTGCATGCTGAGTTAGTACAGAAGAAACTTCAGAAAAGGCGCGATTTGGATCGGCTAAGGAGCGCCAAAAAACAATAATTTTCTTGGGAGTAGGTAATAATGTATCTTACATGATTGCCATATGTATTAGTTTTTGGGATGATACTGGTTTTTTTACTGTGTTATGTAGTGAAAAATCATTTATGCCTTTAAACTCACTGTTAAATCTTGTCGTGGAGAATTAATATACTATTCTTTATTGAAGTGATTACATTTAAGGCATTTACATTCTCCCGTTATTGCAATTTTAATTTTTGTTTGAACTTTTCTAGGTTTTTATCGCCTAGAGTTTGGGGGCAACGTAGCTAGTTATGGTTAGAGAGTCTGTAGGACAGAAGGGCAAGGGACGGTCGAAATCGCCGAAAGGTGGTGGTGTTGATAATAGAGCTAGTGGCATTAACAACATTGAAGAAATAAACGATGCAATAGCAGATGTTGATCTGGGCGAAGAGCCTGTTGATGATTTGTTGTCAATCCTAGGGGAGAGTGAGGATGAAGAGCTCGAAGTTGAGGAGTCGGATGGCGAAGATGCTTTGACAGGTGGCGACATTGGTCTTGCAGGTGCGGACTCTTCAGATTTGTTGGGAGCTGGTTTTGCAACGCATGCAGCTGGGAAGGCTGGCGATCCGGTGAGAATGTACCTGCGCGAGATGGGCGGCGTTAGTCTGCTTACACGTGAGGGCGAGGTCATCATAGCGAAGCGAATCGAGGAAGGACTCAAGGAAATTGAGTCAGAACTCTATCGTTCACCTGTGGCAGCAATATACGTCTTGGAGCTACAGGAGGCCGTGAAGGCTGGTGCTATTAGAGTTAAGGATCTGTTTGGAGAGGAGGAGACTGCCGAAGTCGACGAGGAGTCGGAGGAAGAGGACGAAGTAAGTGAGTTGGAAGGCGAGCCGGGCCCGGCAGAGGGCAAGGAAAGTGCGGCCCAACTTGAGGAGGAGGAATTACAGAAGAAGTTTTTTAAGAAGGCGGCCGACATTAAAAAATCACTTCGACAAGTTGAAGAAGTGTTTGCCCATATCAGGAAGTTAGAGGCAGGTTCTAAAGCATATAAAGAAGCCGATAAGAAGTATCAGAAAGCGCGGGATCGCACGGCGCTAAAAATTGCAGATTTGCAGCTTTCGACTAAACAGGGAGAAGCAATTGTTGCTAAAATGTCGGCGTATGTCGACAAGCTTAGGCTTGCCGATAAAGTATTGGCAAAAGCGGCAAAGCTGACGGGGCGAACGGCGGAAGAGTTATGTGAGGCGGTGGATGAGATTGCCGATGGAGATCAGCTTGCTTTCAAGCGAGTTTGTAAGCGATTGAAGTTGAAGGCCACTGAGGCTAGGGATTTGCTTCTAGAGATAGCCGACGCAAGGAAGGTGATGAGCAGTATCGAGACTGAGACATCGCTTGCTTTTAAGGAACTCAAACACAGCGTTGAGACCATTTTTAAGGCCGAGCAAAAAGTTTATAACGCTAAGAAAGAGCTGGTTGAGGCCAATCTGAGGCTCGTTGTGTCTTTAGCTAAGAAATACACAAATCGAGGGCTGCAGTTTTTAGACCTCATTCAAGAAGGCAATATTGGCCTTATGAAAGCTGTTGATAAGTTTGAGTATCAGCGGGGTTATAAGTTCTCCACTTATGCTACTTGGTGGATTCGGCAAGCTATCACGCGCGCAATCGCGGATCAGGCGCGAACTATTCGCATACCAGTGCATATGATAGAGACTATCAATAAGCTTGTTCGCACGTCCCGCTATCTCGTGCAAGAATATGGTCGAGAGCCTACACCCGAAGAAATCGCTCAGAAGATGGATATATCGGTAGATAAGGTGCGAAAGGTTTTAAAGATTGCAAAAGAACCTATCTCACTGGAGACACCCATAGGAGAAGATGCCGATAGTCATTTGGGAGATTTTATAGAGGACAAGAGAATTGTTTCACCCTCGGATGCTGTGGTTAATTTAAATCTGCAGGAGCAAACTAGACGTGTGCTGGCGACGTTAACTCCAAGAGAGGAGAAGGTACTGCGGATGCGGTTTGGCATTGGAGAGCGTAGCGACCATACTTTAGAGGAGGTTGGCCAAAACTTCGATGTGACAAGAGAGAGAATCCGTCAGATTGAGGCCAAAGCCCTTAGAAAATTGCGACATCCCAGTAGATCGAAAAAACTTAAAACTTTTATGGAGCGAGTTTAGGTGCGCGTTTTTTTTGCACGCCAGCTGGAGGAGGTAAAGATTTTTTACCGCGGCAATTGATTTGTTGTCGAATTTATGCTTCTACTAAGTGTTTTACACCATTTACAAAAAGGATATTTGTAAATGGTGTAAAGAGCAAGTGCGTAAGCACTTGCCAATAAACAACAAATACCGTTTCCAAAAAGTAAAATATTTAACTTACTTTTTGGAAACGGTATAAGTACAAAGAGTCTGTCTGGAAACCAGTTTTTTCCGAGGCGCGTCTTTTTTGTCGATGTGGCCCTATAGCTCAGTTGGTTAGAGCAACCGGCTCATAACCGGTGGGTCCCAGGTTCAAGTCCTGGTGGGGCCATTTTTTGTTGGCGCTTTTTTGACATGCCAGATATGTCCTTTAATGTTAGATCAGAGCAAGTGTGATCATTTTTGATTTTGATGGCGTATTGATCGATTCGCTCGATGAGGTAGCCATCACTGCTTACAATGCATTCACGGGAAAGACTGCCGAGACTTTTGTTGAGCTTCCTCCTAATTACCTCTCACTTTTTCGGAAAAATCGCTTCCACGTGAGGCCAGCAGGGGATTTCATTACTTTCGCAAGTTGGTGCATCGGGACTGCAAAACACTCGCCTGACAAACTTCTAACAGAGGATGAGTATTTAGGTCTGTTCGAGCGAGAGGTCGAAGGATTGCATGAGCGCAAGGCGAGATTTTTCGCCGCTCGTGGAAATTTCCTAAGTAGCAACAGGCAACAGTGGCTTTCGCTGCATTCTCCTTATCAGCCCATTTGGAATGTATTGCGCAATGCGGTTGATGAAACACTGGTGTTGCTGACGAATAAGAACAGAGCTGCGGTTTTGGAATTATGTGAATATTTTGGCTTGCGAGTGAGTGCGGGAGACATTTATTCAGGTGACGGTTCAGGAAACAAGGTTGCAAATTTTAAGGCAATCGACCTGAGGTTTCGCTGCCAGTATTACTATTTTCTCGATGATTCGATAAACAACCTACTCGATTTGCAGCGAAGTGTTGTCTCAAAGGAATTCATTCCGCTTCTAGCGGATTGGGGATATGCTGGTCCAGCAGATTGGGAGACGGCAAGAGAGCAAGGAATTAGAGTAGTCGCTCAGAAGGAAGCAATCGATATTTTTAGGAATAATATTTTTAAGGCGTCTTAAAATATTAGCTGTGGGAAGGGGATTTTATTGTGAATGCCACCAGGAAGCCTGAAAATTCTGAACTCGACACGACTGTTAATATTGCCTTAGTTGCCGGTGGTACTGGTGGGCACTTGATTCCGGCCATTATCATTGCCAAAAAACTTCACAGTAAGGCAGCGGTAAGAAATCTGTTGTTCGTTGGAACTGGAACAGAGCTTGAAAAAAAATTACTTGCCAATGTAGCGTTTAACCTCGAAGCTATTCCGGCTCGAGCTGTCCACGGCGGTGGAATTTATGGAGCTTTTAAGTTTGCTTTGACGTTGCCGCGTGCGATGTATGCTTGTGTGAGATTGTTTCGAGAGAAGCGTCCGTCTGTAGTAGTTGGTTTTGGCGGGTATCCGTCGTTTGTCCCTATATTAGTTGCTTGGCTCATGAGGATCCCCACTGCAATTCATGAATCCAATGTGGGCGTTGGCTTGGCGAATAAAGTTTTAAGCCTTATAGCTACTAAAGTGTTTGGCGTCACAGGCTGTAAGGGGTTCATCGGGACATCTAACCTCAAGTTGTTGCCGAATCCAGTGCGAGAAGAGTTTTATTCGATTCCGCCGTTTAATTACCCTGAAAGCGGCGAGCCATTTAGGATTTTGGTGGTAGGGGGGAGTCAAGGTGCGGTTACTCTCAATACAATAGTTCTTGGCCTTTGTGACGTTTTTCAGGAGTGCGGTGTTGAGCTTCATCACCAGAGCGGAGTTTTGGATTACCAAAGAGTAATGGATGCTTACCGGGCTACGGCTTTTAAAGCGTATAGCGTGAGTCCTTTTGTCGACGATATGGCAAAGGCATATGCCCGCGCTCATTTGGTAATTTGCCGTGCTGGAGCCATGTCCGTGGCGGAAGTCGTCGCTGCGGGTAGGCCTGTAATATTTGTGCCACTTGTAATAGCTTCCGGGCATCAACGCCTCAATGCGGAGCCAGTAGCAGAGGCAGGTGGTGGCATTATTGTCGAGCAGGATAAGTGTTGTGCCGAGAAGCTTCGACAACACTTAAGCGAGTTGTTGTCTAGTAGAGAAAAACTAGAAACTATGGCAAGATGTATGGAGAAGTTTCGGGGAGATATAGGAGTAACATCGGCGGAACGTATAGCAGAAGATATTATGGAATTAGGTTTAAAACACAATGTATAACAGGCATCGACAGCATCTTCACTTCGTAGGTATCGGTGGTGTCGGCATGGCTGGCATTGCTGAGATACTTCTAAACCTAAATTACAGCGTTAGCGGTTCTGATATTGCTAGAAACTCCTTAATAGATCATTTGGAAGAGCTAGGAGCTAGGGTAGCAGTCGGGCATGCTGCCGAGAACGTGCGTGCGGATACTAGTGTCATGGTAGTTTCTTCGGCTATATCGCCTGAAAATCCCGAGATCGAGTTTGCAAGAAACAATAATATTCCAGTAATACCAAGGGCTGAAATGCTGGCCGAGTTAATGCGCATGAAATACGGTCTTGCCGTAGCGGGTTCGCATGGCAAGACGACTACTACTTCTATGCTGGCAAAAATGTTAACCGATGCTGGCTTCGATCCAACGGTTATAATTGGCGGTCGCGTATTGACTAAGCGCAGTGGCGCTAAACTGGGCAAAGGTGAATATTTGGTAGCAGAGGCCGATGAGAGCGATGGAAGTTTTGGTTTGCTTAGACCGGCAATTAGCATCGTCACTAATATTGATGCCGAACACTTAAACCACTATGGTTCCTTTGGGGAACTGGAGATGGCATTTGGCGACTTTATGGCAAGTGTTCCTTTTTATGGAGCGGTTGTGGCTTGTTTTGACGACCCAATCGTTGCTAATTTAGCGCGCAAATTGAAGCGACGGGTAATCTCATACGGTTTAGCTCCGGGAAGTGATGTAACTGCTACGGATTTGGTAGCGGAAGGAGCGAGTACCAGTTTTAACTTGTTAGTAGGGGGCAAGCAAGTTAGTAGAGTTAAGCTACCGCTGCCGGGTTCCCATATGGTTAGCAATTCGCTTGCGGCCGTTGCTGTCGGAATAGAACTTGGAATTGACTTCGAGAAAATCTGTTTTGCACTGGAGAGCTTTCCCGGAGTTGCTCGCCGCAGCGAGTTAATTGGCATTAACGCAGGAGTAGCTGTGCTAGACGATTATGCACATCATCCTACGGAGATAAAGGCGACTTTGTCTGCTCTTAGGGCGGGTTGGTTAGCTAGAATGGCTACTGAGCAAGGCGCTTCTACTATGGGTCGTCTTGTGGTTTTGTTCCAACCCCATCGTTACTCTCGCACTAAGGATCTCTTTAGCCAGTTTGTCGAAGTGTTTGGCGATGCCGATGAACTCATAGTAGGCGATATCTATGCTGCTGGGGAGAAGCCTATCGAAGGTGTTACGGGGGAAAATTTAGCGCTCGCGATTAAGCATACCCGGGTTTCGTATGTAAGCGATCTAAAAAATGCTGTGGCACCGCTTGCGTCTAAACTAAGAGCTGG
>JADLFC010000120.1 GCA_020845775.1 Deltaproteobacteria bacterium | reverse complement strand
AATGTTTTTTTGAATCACCCCAGCACGATTTAAGAGCCTCATTCAAGCAGGAACGGACGCTTACTGGATTTAGCATTCTATAGAGGAAAGCATTTACATCCGCTAACGAAACCATCAGCACAATGAACACTCCCGTCACCAGGGCAGTGCGCAACGCCACCATGGCTTGAACAGCATCCTCGTAAATCGCACTGCTCACATCGGTCGGTTGGTGGAGGTAGGATCGTGGTGCTAGTTGTGGACGTGGTAGTTGTGGCAGCTGTTGTAGTTGTTGTAGAAGTGGTTGTGGTGGTTGTCGCAACGCATGTTGTGGTTGCTGTAAACTGATCAAAGTGAAGAGATGAAGGCGAAGTAACCCCGCGAAAAGTGAGTGTATAAACATCGGGACGTCTAACGTAGGTTCTTGTTATGAGGCCATTTCGGTCACTTTGTACAAGCACCGTCCCGTAGGTATTTGGTGGAGTGGGGAGCTGGAATCTTTTGGATTGGCCAGGATCAAGTTTATTCCCCTTGTCGCTACATACTTCAGCTCCTGCATAGTCTAGCACCCCAATATTCCAAAGAATTGTCTGAGGCGAGGAATTGTAAGCTTCAAATTCTGCAACGTGCTGAATAAAACTGTTAAACTCAGAGAACTGATCGGTACCTGGCGACATCACCAACGGTGCTGCATAGGCATACTCTAGACCGCCTAGCGTATTAAGCTTATAGAAAAGTGAAGATGCACTAATATAGCTTGACCCACCTTCAACCTCTGATGCTGCAAGGGACTCTAGCGGGACTAGAGTTGAGGCGATGTAGTGAAACGTCCCTAAGGGAGGAACGCCTAAGCTTGTATTTGTAGCGCTAATGCCCGCCTCGTCGTTAATTTTTAGGGCGACAGACGCCGATTCCGAGGTTGATACATTGTTAAGCTCAACAATGCTTATTTCGCCGTGTTTGCTGGAAACGTCACCGGAAATTCTCGAGATTACTCGATACCGCAGCCACTTTTTACAACGGGACAACCTAGCTACCAACGCTAAACGATCACAGCAAGTTTTGAGGAGGTTCGATGATCGCTGATAACGACTGGGAGCAATTGTGGTGTCAGCTAGAACAAGAAGGTAATATCGGTCTTGAGTTTGTAATCAATCCAAAAGAGCCTTAGAACATGGCGTCGTAGTAGCAGGACTCGCAGTAAATCCTCTTATTATTCCTTTGGTCGTAGATTGTCTCGATTGCAGCTCCGCACTTGTCGCAAGACCTAGGAACTAACGAATCGAGGTTAAAGAAACTAGCGCGCTGCTGTAGCCTAACCATGGGTGCAACTCGCGGTAATGCAAGCTTATGCTTTCTGTGAAACTCAAGCTCTTGCTTAACCACGCGATAGAGCTTGCCACTGATCCGACATTTCAACGTCTCGTCGAGAATGCTGTCTCTTGTATCTATAATATGATCTGGCAACTCTGCGCTGGCCGGCCTTTCGTCCGCTTTGTCGACATTCCAACGAAAGCCCCGAGAAATAGCAGTCTCTGCTACAAGCGGGAAAAATTCCTGCGCCTCGCTATGATTGTAATAATATGGCGAAAGGCCATGCGGGAAGAACAAGCCGTATTCGCCTGTTGCCCGCATGTGATTCTTAATGCGAACAACCATGTCGAAATAATCTTTTTTTGAATACTGCTTATTCAAGATGCAGTAGGCATTTCTCTTAAGTCCAACACAGCCGAAACAATTGTTTGAGTTGTATCGCACAACACAACAGTATTCTAGGTCATGCGTTCCAGTCCAGCAATCCGCACAAAACTTAAGGTTATAGGAGTTATCGCCGCAGCTAACAGAGTTATAAATGAGCTCTGAGCCGTTGCCCCAGAAAGCAAAAAAGAACGAGGCCCTGGCATTATCTATAAAAATAGAGTGCTCTAAATCTTGGGAATTGCTAGTGAGATAGCATGCTAAACAATTCTTAGTGTTGTTTAGGTAGTTACCGCTCGAGTTTTCGTTGTTTTTGCCAAAATAGTATTTGTAAAAGCTTCGCTCGCTAAGTCTCTCGAACTCATGGTGTTCGTCAGTTAGAACACGGTAGCTACCCAGATCTATCTTCGCAACCCGTCTACAGTAATCATCCTTAGTGAGCTGCTGGTTATATAAGCAATACTGCTTGTGATGTAGGTTGGTGCAGCCATGGCAATTCTGGCAACCTACGCAATTAAGCAAAAACGCAGAGTCGCGACAATTCGCGCAGTGCTTTGAAAATTTAAGATTGTATCCATTCTGAATATCCTCACACTCGTAAATTAATTCTGAGTCAGCTACAAAAATAGAGTTAAGAACATCGCGGCATCTCAATAATGTCTTAGAGAACATACAATTTTCATTTGCCGTGGATGCGAAGAGGAGGTAACAGTTCTTGGCGCTAGTTATCCCCTGTGTATAGTCGCTGTTCTCCATAGTGGAGCGGTTTACCGCCAAATTAGGCAGTGGAACTTCGCGGAGCAACTCGTAATATTGCTCAAAAAACGGCCTATTAAAATCGTAATTGCGCCCATAGCTAAGCGCATCCCATTTGTCCGATTCCCAGATATCCACGTCGTAAACATTAAACCCACTTTCCGGAGCGATACCAGATAGCATAGGGGTGTTAGTGTAGTTACATCTAGCATGATATAAATGCATGCGGTTGCGAAAAATGAGCATATTTCGCAGTCGTTCGGTTGGACAAGTAGTGGGTAAAGGAATAGATTGCTCGCGACAATAGGTCTCTTCTGCATCAGTGATGCAAAACTCATTGCCGCTTAGTTTGCATTTTTCTTGCCTCACGAATTTGCTCCAAACTTATGGGCGAATAATAAATAACTCTTTGAGAAACTACTGTTTTTCAATTAAATATGCTCGCGATCGCTAAAAACGCCTTTATACTCTGAGAGATAAAAGGCTTGACAGCCTTGGATGTGTTTTCCAACAAGCACATCATAGTATAAATAAATATGTTTTTACAAAAAAAGTCGACCCATAATTTAACTAAACGCACGAAAGTATTTGGGGTTATCCTATGAACTACCTATTTAACACTTGGCCCTGGTACATATCTGGCCCGCTAATTGGCTTAACGGTTTCGTTATTGCTAATTGGAGGGGGTAAAATGTTTGGCATCTCTAGTTCTCTAAGGCATTTTTGCGCGATGGCATTGCCCAACACGAGAATTGAATTTCTGCGATATAATTGGAAAGCAGAAATTTGGAATATCATGTTCGTTTTGGGAATTGTCATAGGGTCGTTTCTCGCTAGCGCCTTTTTAAGTAGCTCAGCACCAAGTCTATTGCCTCCGCATTACCACTCAGTCTCGGGCGCTATTAAGCTCCTACTTGGTGGCTTTTTGGTTGGTTTTGGCGCGCGATATGCAGGTGGCTGCACTTCCGGTCATGCCATTATGGGTCTTTCCGATTTACAACCCTCAAGTCTCGTAGCGGTCATTTGCTTCTTTCTCGGAGGATTTCTCATGCTTGGCATTTTTCAGATTGCAGGAGTCGCGTTATGAGCCAGATAAAATTTATAATAATGGGAATCTATTTTGGCATCTTGCTCATTAAGTCCGATGTCGCTTCCTGGTTTCGCATTCAAAAAATGTTTCACTTTGAAGAAGCACATATGTACTTAGTAATTTGCTCTGCTGTTGCTGTGGGCATGCTATCGGTATTCCTTATAAAGAAATTCAAGGTAAGAACGATAAACCATCAGGACATAGTAATAAGCCCAAAAAAATTCCACCGAGGAAACATAATCGGAGGATTGCTGTTTGGCATGGGCTGGATCATCACGGGTTCCTGCCCTGGCCCTATTTTTGCGCAAATTGGGGCAGGAGAGTTCATGGCAGCGTTTACACTAATCGGCGCGCTGCTAGGGACGCTATCCTATAGTTATTTAAAGCCTAAAATTGGATAATATTACTCGTAATTAAATGCCAGTGGCACAACTCTTTATAGGGCATTTGACTGATGACATAAAAAGTGAGATTAGACTCTGATTCTACGGCGCCCAGGTAGCTCAGTCGGTAGAGCAGCGGACTGAAAATCCGCGTGTCGGCGGTTCAATTCCGTCCCTGGGCAAATATTTGGCATTATGAATCCCGCTCCCCAAGTTACTAATTGCGCAAAAAAAATATCTAGCGATAAATTTCTCTCGCTTCTAAAATCCACCCAAAATCTCTCCGACTCAAGTGCTCTAAAGCGGCTGGAAAATGCCGGTATCGTTTCGCCATTAATATTTCTAGGCGGAGAAGATTTGCGCATCAAACGCCTAACTGATTGGATCTGCACTAAGCTTTTTGGCAACGATTCTCAGGTTCAAAGAATCTCTGCCGAGCAAATTACCTCTAATAAAAACGTCGAGCCGCTAATCGAATCTCTAAGAAGCCCCTCGCTGTTTTGCGACGAAGACATAATTGTCATTTCTAATGCAGAACAAATTAAAGCTAATATTGCCAAGCCGCTAGCTGAAGCAATTCTAAAGCGCTTAACTTCAACTTTTGTCGTTGTTGTCACCGCATCGCTTAATCAAAAAACACCTCTCCCTTACTATCTGAGCAAAGCTTCGGGCACTTTAGTGGAATTTAGCGAACTAAAGGGGCAGCGTTTAATCGACTGGATAACAAAAGAGGCCCTTAGACATAACGAGACTTTTGGCATCGCCCCCGATGCGGCTTTACTGATTAGTCAATGCTATGGAAATGATTTGTGGATCATTTCCCATGAACTAGAAAAGTTATCGCTTTCTTTGGATAAAAAAGAGACTATTAGCCTTGCTATGGTGGAGGAATCCTTGCTACAGGGACCAGAGCGCACAAGTTTTGAACTAATTACGCAAATTGCCAAAAAACACCTTACCGCAAGCATTGACTTAACTCACGCTCTCATGAACCAGGGCCTGCATCCATTACAGATATCCGCCTTTTTAAGTCGCGCCTTTAGAACTCTCATTGCCATAAAGGAAAATGAGACGAAACATCTTAGCATTTGCCAAACACTCTCAAACCCCTGGTTTATGCGTAACATTCAAGCAAACTTAAGCGCCTTTTCCTTTGCAGAACTAGTAAACTCGCTAAAAATTATTAGCGATCTCGATTTTCGCCTAAAAAGCACAGGCCTTCCCGACGAGCTTCTGACTAGTTTAGCGATAAAGCGACTTACTTTAAGGGAAACGCAGTTATAGCTAAGAACAAGCCTGCAAAATTTTAGCGCTTAATGCTGGCATACCGAATTCTATGCGGCACATCAGCTTCCTTGCCGAGGCGCTTTCTCCTATCTTCCTCATATTCGCTAAAATTTCCATCAAACCAACACACTGTACTATCGCCCTCAAAAGCCAATATGTGAGTAGCGACGCGATCGAGGAACCATCGGTCGTGACTAATAACCACGGCACAGCCCGGAAAGTTCTCAAGCGCCTCCTCAAGAGCCCTTAAAGTATTTACATCTAAATCGTTAGTAGGCTCGTCCAGTAAAATGACATTGGCATTCTGCTGAAAAAGAAGGGCAAGCTGGACGCGATTGCGCTCGCCTCCTGAAAGGTCACCTATCTTTTTTTGCTGATCCGAACCTTCAAAATTAAAGCGCGCAACAAATGCCCTAGAGTTTATTTCCTTAGCTCCAAGCTTAATATTTTCCGCACCACCTGAGATTACATCCCATACGTTTTTTTCGGGATCCAGTGCGGCCCTAGATTGTTCCATGTACCCAAGCTTAACCGTCTCCCCTACGACGAACTCGCCGCTATCGGGCTTTTCCTGCCCGCATATTAACTTAAAAAGTGTGGTCTTTCCCGCTCCATTGGGACCGATTACCCCGACAATTCCTCCCGGCGGAAGTACAAAGTTTAAGTCTCCAAAAAGCAGCTTATCTCCGTAGGCCTTGGAAACGCCCTTAGCATTGATGACGATCTCGCCCAGTCTGGGGCCCTTGGGAAAAGATAGCTGTAAGTCATCGCGGAGCTTTTCACTTTCCTCAGAAAGCAGCTTATCGTATGAGTTAATGCGCGCTTTTCCCTTGGCATGCCGCGCCTTGGGCGACATGCGAATCCACTCAAGCTCGCGCTCCAAAAGCTTAATTCGCTTATCTTCTGCTTTCTTTTCTTGCGCCAGTCGAATCTGCTTTTGTTCCAGCCACGAAGAGTAGTTTCCCTTGTAGGGGATGCCGTGGCCACGGTCTAGTTCTAAAATCCAGCCGGCAACATTATCGAGAAAATATCTATCGTGGGTTACTGCAATAATGGTTCCCTTATAGTCTCTTAAGTGCGCCTCTAACCATCTAACCGATTCCGCATCGAGGTGGTTTGTTGGCTCATCTAGCAGCAAAATATCGGGTTCTTGAATTAAGAGCCTACAAAGTGCCACGCGGCGGCGCTCCCCTCCGGAAAGCGTGCTTACAAGCCGTTCGGCCGGCGGGCAGCGCAAAGCCTCCATCGCAAAATTTAACTTATCGTCTAAATTCCAGGCATCTATTGCCTCAAGCTGCTCCATTAGCTTAGCTTGTTTCTCGCAAACCTTTTCCATCTCCTCGGCTGAAAGGTCAGTTTCAAACTTGGCGCTAAGTGCCTCAAACTGAGCGAGTAGCTTTACCGTCTCATGCGCTCCCTGCCTAACGACTTCACCTACGGTTAATTTGTCATCAAGAGCTGGCTCCTGTTCTAAGTAGCCTACGCTATAGCCATCAGAAAGATGCGCGCTTCCCTCAAAATCCTTCTCTACTCCCGCCATAATCCTTAAGAGCGTGCTCTTGCCAGAACCGTTTAAACCAAGCACCCCAATTTTTGCCCCATAGAAATAGGACAAAGAAATGTCCTTTATAACTTGCCTCTTGGGCGGATAGGTCTTATTGACCCGCATCATGGTATAGATGACTTTCGTATCGTTCATATTTTTTTAAACAACTTAACTTAATTATTAAATAAAAGAAGTCTTGGTATACCAGAAAAAAAGCTGAAATAATATAACAAACCTTTTTGACAAACACTACCTAGGCTACATGGCAAATCTTAAACGGCGGCAGACTTTGCAAATTATCGCCCAAAAAGCCTGGGCGAATAACCAGGTAGGTGCTAAGAATTTCCGCATCCACCGCCGAACGCGTTGTTAGGGCTATCTCGCGTTTGCTACTAAACGGCAATCCTGTAAGCGGATCGAAAATGTGTCCGTATTGCTTTTGTCCAATGCTAAACGATTGTCCAAAAGATGAAGAAGCAGAAAGCGCACAGTCCCTAACCGCTAGCGTGCCTATGGGAGCAGCACCAGGAAATTGTAGTAGCACTTCCCAATTTTCTGACATGCTTGGCACTCCATGGGCATATATAGTGCTGTGGCCGAAATTCACAAACGCAGATTCGATGTCAAAACGCTTGAACAACGATGCGATGCGATCTACCGCCAAGCCCTTGCCAATTCCACCAGTTTCGATAGAAGCACCTCGCTCGGCAAGTAAGGCCCTTCCATCTCCATCCATTTCTAAACAGTCGCATCCAACTAATGACTTTACTCGCTGTATTTCCTTTTCGTCTGGGAGGAACTGATTAACCGCACCTCTTCGCCAAAGCTCTATAAGGGGCCGCACCGAAATATCAAATGCGCGATCGGTAAGCAAAAAAAATCGCTTTCCAATAACTAGAAGCTCTTCTGTTTCTTTTGAAATCCTGAGGGATTCCTTTCCGCTCAAACTATTAAGCCTACTAATTTCGCTTTCTGAATAAAAATTGCTTAACAGTAGCTCCAAACGAGCCACCAAACTAAAGGCCGCATCGAAAAATTCTCGCGCAGCCTTGGCGCTATTATGGCAAATCGCTATGTCTAACAAAGTTCCCATAGCATGGCGAACCTCGCGAAACTGCCTTTTTGCCTCTTGCACTTTGGCAAACGCGCCAAGAGGAGTAAGCACGACACCAGCCAACGAAATAATTCCCTTGCAAACCGCGCGCCTATGCATTGGCCTTCCTCTTGGGGGAGCCATTACTTAAATAGTCGCTGGGGCTTCGCGAGACAAGGGCATAGAAAGCCAAACCAATCATAAGCGCCAAGGAAAACTGTAGGCATAAAAAACTAATTATTTTTAGATAAGCAAAACATGGATGAATAAACCTAATGAGCCATCCAGATGCCTCATTTGACAATGCGCTGCTAAAACTAACGGTGATAAGCAATGCCTTCACTCTACCGCTAAAAGGGACAAAGAGCAGCAAATGAGTAAGCGTTAGCATGAGCACTCCCATAGCAAACAAGTGAATATGAGCCATCTCGAGAAGCCCGTGATAAGTCCTTGGCTGCAAAAATCGCTCTTCCGACCCTAGGTAATACCCAACCACCGAAGTATAGCTTAGGCCCATCTTCTGAAAAAATAATAACCAGTTTGTCCCCCAAAATAAGAGGATGTAAAAAAGAAAAAAGCAAACTATCAGTCGAAGTAAACTGTTAGATGTCCATTCACCGGTAACGATGGATCTCATAAGTTACTCCCTGGTTTTCTTCTCAATAACTGCAATCTGGAAAATGGCTAAGACCTTGCGAACACCTGAGGTGATAGCTCGCACACTTAAGGTCGAACCCAATATCCCAGCAATTTTCCTCCCCGGCCAAAGTTCCGGTGAAAGGCGCTCACCTCTAAACTGCTCATACCATCTAGCAGATGGAAGATGTTCCTGCGGCTCGTGAAAAGCAAGCACCGTAACTCGCTCAACCTCGCCTTCTGGGTTCATTACCACCATAAAAGTTTCTGGCAAGGTGCGAACTACATGCGTATCTATACAGGCATATCCAAGAAGTTGTCCGTCTTTTATGCCCTCATAAAAGGTGATGAGCTTTGAATCAATTTTAACCTTTGCCATCTTCTCCGCCCGTGCAAGTTCGTCCTCAGTCAAAATAAAGGTTTTCATCTCGACATTGTCAGCTTCGGGGAAAGCTAGCTCCAAAGCCTCGTCCTTGGCATAAAAGACCTCACTTGAAGCATCTGGGGCAAGAATAACGGCAATTGAAACAAGCAGTGCGCGGCCTACCAACCGAGCCGCGCACTGCTTGCAAAATCCCCTAAAAGGCATATCCCACTCCAAGCGCCAGTTCATCGGCGGGATCTTTATCTCCCTCGGAAGAAAAGTTGCGATAATCGAGCTTAATCACAGCATTGGTAACTGGCTTATATGATAAACCAACTGCTACTAACTGCCGATCGAGCGACTTATTCTTCGCAAACCCCTCAGCCACATCTTCCTGCAAACCCAAATCCTCAAATCGAACAAAAGGCGCTAGATATTGCGTTGTTCCTTCAACTATATGTGGCAACACATCATAGGCAGCCTCTACGTACCATCCACGCTGTTTGCCAGCTATGGCCTTGTCTACTTCTAAGCTTAGCACATCTACGTCATCTATGTCGCTCTGAGCAAATATGCCTCTAAGCTCTAGCTGGCGATAGCGATATTGTGCATGAGCCTCCCAAATCGACGTAAAGACATCAGGCGTCTCCCCTGCAAATTCCTCGTCCTGCCCAGAATGTCCCAACCACGCAGAACCGCCTACCATGAATCCAGCTAAGGCCGCGGGTCTATAATCTAGACGCCCAGTCCAAGCAAAATCCTCAGCTAGCGCCTGATTTCCTTTCTGACGACCATCTCTAACGCCACTGTCGCTAAAGCGGCTGGCGCGCAAACCATTTACCACATAGGTTCTATAGTCAAGTTCACTGCCAATAGTTCCAAAAGCTCCAGCACCCATTTCTCTCCACGTGCTAGGTATTATGCTCTGCTCTAATTCAGCTCTCCTCACACCATGAAAAAATGGTGGCTCATGAATTTCGTTGAGAAAGCCCATGGGGATTAAGACCATACCAGTGCGCAAGTTGAAGGCTTCATCGAGAAGAAAGTCGAGATAAGCAAACTCTACCGATACCTCTCCTTCTTTATCTCCCGAACTGTCGCCGATTCCTGAGGTCGTCCCATGTTCCACCTCCACTTCCGAATTAAACACCAGCCAGTCGTTAAACTTATAACCAGCGTAACCAACCAGCCTGAGCATATCGGCTTGATCTTTTTTCCCATTAGCATCGCTAACAAAGTTGCGGTAGGTCGCCTCGCCATATCCGCCAAGTGAAAGCCCCTGCTTGAGCTGATAAACTCCAGACGCGGCAGGGCCAAGGCCAAATTCGCTTTTCAGCTCCTTTCGTTCGGGAAGAACCTTGCTCAGTTTCGATCGCTCAACTTCCTCGGCAAGAGTTTCGGTCTTCTCATCGCTTTCCTTCTGCTCGCTCTCAAGCTCCGACAAACGGCGCTTTAATACTTCAATTTCCTCAAGAACATTTTTATCTGCTGCCAATGCTCCAGTGGAATCCAAGAGCGCGGCTAGAAAAACCACACCAGTGGCTATTTTGCTTAATCTCTTCATGCTTAAAACACTCCCATATCTACAATCTCTTGTTAAGGCGACCCGAATCGGCCGCGGGAGTGATATTTAGCTTAGGATTGCTTGATATGTCAAGCAATAGCTTGACATATCATTCGCCCTCTATTTCGCGCCTGATGCGGCTTGCCCTTGCGCGGCGACTGACCCTTGAGGCGTTGACCTAAAAAGTGGCATGTTGGCCTCAGTGGCAACATAAATTACATTGGGATTCTCGCTAAGGTTTTTTATCCATAAGTAGTTTAGATATTCAAGCGAAAGCGTCGAGCGCACGATTTGTTGCGCCTGGGCAGCACCCTCGGCGCGAACAACTTCTATTTCAGCATCTTTTTTTGCCTGTTGGAGCTCAAACTCTTTCTGAAGAGCTTTTTGCTCGGACTCTAACTTTCGTTCTATTGCGCTCCTAAAATTCGGCGGTAAAGCTAAATTGGTAACTAGCAATTCCTCGATCTGAATTCCCTGCTCCGACATAGCCTTTATGAGACTTTCTCTAACTTGTGTTGTGAGCATTTCCTGCTTCTTAATAAGCGATTCAATGCGCTCCTTACCGATAGCCTCTCTAAAACTATTAATAAGCGCTGGCTCTAAACGCGTTGTAATATAAGTTGATCCAACTTGTGTCCTTAAATCAATCACCCTCGTGGGGCGAAAAAGCAAGGAAACTTCAAGCCCTACTATTAAACCTTCGCTTGAGGGAATTTCAATTCTCGTAGTAAGCCGCTGCGTCTTGATATTCCAAACTTCAACCTCTCTAAAAAGCGGGACATTGGCGTAAACACCAGCGACCAGCGCGTCTTTGTTTATTTTACCAAAGCTCTTGCTAATACCCACAGTGCCGTCATCAACCACCACGCAACCGCTAAGAAGCACGCAAATGATGCCTATAAGAGTTAACGCACGCAACTTGCTTATTCCATTCATGAGGAGCCTCCGACTAAAATTTCTATTACGAAAAGAGAACATTATATGCGAAGTCATATACCAAACACTTGACTATTTCCCAAGATCCCCAGTGACTTTTTTTCAATCAATCGCTGCACTTAAGCATTCTCTCAAGAACTTTCTAAAGAAACATAAGAAAAAAGTCGAGAAATTAATAGTGAGTAATTCTTGCGAAATACCCGAATGCCTATATCCAGCACTCAGACTATTTGTAGATGAGTTCAATAGACATTTGCGCTATTT
>JADLFC010000119.1 GCA_020845775.1 Deltaproteobacteria bacterium | reverse complement strand
TGAGGTGGACCCCATTCTTTAGACAGTGTGGGTACGAGTGGTGCTACCCCGAGGTGTGGGAGTTGTAACGGATCTTCCAGAATTGCCGCATGCATGATTGAGGTGCAACATATATAATATATTTCTTGTGAAATTGCTTGTTTGTAAGTAAATTTCGGGAGAATAGCCTTATTGTAACGATTTTTTTAAAATAGTACCCGTTTTCGAGGATGACTATGGAGATTTGGGGAGAGCAACATCGCCCAGCGGGATATGGTTTTCTTATTGAAAAGCACGGAGTAGATGTTCTTCCCAACTGGCATACTTCTTTTGTCGGCTCCGGTAGCGACTCGCACATCGATACCGAGGATGGACAGGTTAAATCGGTTTTCCCTCGCTCTTACTGGCCGGGAGATTCAACCTGCGACCATTTCGAGTTTGCCCTAAAGTACGATGGGGTTAATTTAGGAATTTTATATGCGCTTTTTGCTATCGTCGACCCAAATGAAGTCGCAACCTGGATAGCTGCAACGCCAAACGGAAAATACTGTAGAAAAATCTGGTTCCTATATGAATTCTTGACTGGCACCAAACTCGCATTACCAGATCTAACCAAAGGCAATTATGTTGAGCTATTGGAGCCCGATCGCTACTTCACTACATCGCCAGGACGAAGCATAAAGCGTCAACGCATAATTGACAATTTGCTTGGCCCAAAAACATTTTGTCCCATAATCCGACGCACAAAAAAGCTCTCGGCGATAGAAGACATTGACTTAGCGAAACGCTTGGAGAATATAGTCTCCTCCTATCCAAGGGAAGTTCTTAGGCGGGCATTGAATTATCTCTACAACAAGGAGACGAAATCCTCATTTGAAATCGAGCACATAAATCCAAGTGCTTCTCGGGCAAAAAAATTCATCGGTCTACTCGAAATGGCAGAGCACAAGGACTTTTGCGAGAAGACCTCGTTGATTAACCTACAAAACCGCATTGTCGATCCGCGATTTTGCGATAGTGACTATAGGATCAAACAAAACTATGTGGGTCAAACCATTTCACACCAAAGAGAGGTTGTTCATTATATCTGTCCAAAGCCCGAAGATCTTAGCAACTTGATGGCGGGGCTATTCACTGCTCACCAATACATGAAAGACGGGGGCGTTTTCCCTATTATTCATGCTGCCGCTGTATCCTATGGTTTCGTCTATATTCACCCATTCGAGGATGGCAATGGCCGTATCCATCGCTTTCTTATCCACAATATCTTATATATGCGTGGCGTCACTCCAAAAGGGCTAATGTTTCCAGTCTCTGCCGCAATGTTAAAGAACCGCTCAGTTTACGATCGTTCACTTGAAGCATTTTCAAAACCCTTATTGAACATACTCGAATACGATCTGGACGATGCAGGCCAAATGAAATTAGCTGGTAAAACTGGGCACTTCTATCGATATATCGACATGACAGCCCAGGCTGAGGCGCTTTCTGATTTTATCCAACTTACCATTGAACAAGAATTAGTGGAGGAGCTCGATTTTCTAAAAAACTACGACGAAACAAAACGCGCTATTCAAGAGATCGTAGACATGCCCGACCGCCTAATCGATCTCTTTATTCAGCTATGCCTCCAAAACAACTTTCGCCTTTCGGTAAAAAAAAGAGAAACGCATTTTTCCTTTTTAAAGGACGATGAGCTTACTCGCCTGGAAACCGCCGTGCGCGAAGGCTACACAAGAGGATGAGCTCTTATTTATTGTAACGAACCACCGTCATGACGCGACAATTCGAGTCTTTCTGAACCAAAAACTGCCTAGCTTTTATACCATTTACAAAAATCCTTTTTGTAAATGGTATAAACAGCAAGCGCGTAAGCACTTGCCAATAAACAACAAATACCGTTTCCAAAAAGTAAAATATTTAACTTACTTTTTGGAAACGGTATAGACATTCCAAACAACATTAAGTTTGGGCTTGCTCAGGCGATATGCCGAATGCGTTATAGATCGATAATACGTTTGCCTTTGCTGTATCAATATTATCTGCGTTACTCAGGGCTGCGTTTACGAGATAGCCGGTAACATCAACTCTTATCTTTTCGTTTGTTCCAAACAGCATTTTCGTAAGTGGATCTATCAAACTAATTATTTCTGGCGACATTGTGTTTGAAAAATCCACTTGGTAAGGGGCTCGCTCTGTTCCATCCACGTTAGCGTATCTAGCGCCACCATCTAAGCCAATATCATATTTACTGCCATCAGCTAACTCGAGTTGAAACTTTTCGTCTATTACTCCACAGTTCTGCAACAACTCACGAACCCCATCGCGAGCAATCTGATCAGCATGTTTGCCAAACTTAATACTGCCTAGCACAGAATCGCCGAAGATCTTTACCACGGTACTAATAATTGGACCAACGACCGGAATCTTGTTTGCAACAAACGCCAATACAGTAGGAATCGAAGAAACGCCAGGTTGCTGATTCAACCTCTTCGCTATATCTCCACCCTCCGCAATCTTTTGACCCAACAAATTACTCAACGCCGATAGGTCGTTAAACCCACTACCCCCTACGCTAGAGGCTTTGGAGCTCTGCTGCGTTGCAGACGAAGCGGAAGAAGCAGAGCAAGAACATTTAATGATCCTGCCATGATAACCTCTCGTGAAAACATTGGAAGCGCTATTTACATCGCTAATCATTTCGCAGTTACCCCCCATTTTTTACAGTTACTACGTTTCCAAAAAGTAAAATATTTAAGTTACTTTTTGGAAACGGTATATGATTATCGGATTTGTTTTAGAACATGTACCAAAATCTTTGGCTTTTTTTGGGATCGAGCAATAAAAAATACTTCAAAACAGTTCTAGCAAAATAGGGCAGTGATCAGAACCAGGCACTGAGTCCAGTATTTGAGCCCTTTTAACTTTAGAGCTTAAGCTCTCAGAAACAAAAAAATAATCAATTCTCCAGCCCAAGTTCTTCCTCCTAGCCCCAGCCCTGTAACTCCACCAAGTATAGCGCTTATCGACAAGCCCATTTACAAGTCGAAAAGTATCGACAAAACCAAGCGATACAAACCTATCCATCCACTCCCTCTCCTCGGGAAGAAAACCTGAGAGCTTTTTCTTCTCAGCCTCTCGCGGGTGATGAATATCTATATCCTTATGGCAAATATTAAAGTCACCACACAAGACGAGTCTCTTGCGAACCGAACTCTCTAACCCTGCCAAGTGATCGCAAAGTGCTTCCAAAAATTTATACTTAACTTCCTGCCTAACATCCCCCATCGTGCCAGAAGGAATATAGATGTTATATAGCGAAAATTTTTCATGCGCCGTAATGACAAAACGTCCCTCCGCATCAAACTCGCAGACTCCAATGCCATACTTTACGTCACTTATTTTTTTTGAATGGGCTTTCTTGACATAAGTAGCCACTCCTGAATAGCCCTTTTTTTCTGCGCTGGAAAAATAAATCTCGTAACCGTCATGCACATCAGGCCACTCTTGTTCCTGAGACTGGCCAATCTTAGTCTCCTGAATACACAAAATATCTGGCCCCTCTTTTTCAAGAAAGTCATTAAACCCCTTGCCAAAGATCGCCCGCAATCCATTTACGTTCCAGGATATTAGTTTCACAACGCCCTTTTAAATCCCTTCCTGTCTCAACATGTCATAGCGCTCAGTAACCCTTATATAAAAACCAAAGGGATCTACTATCCGAAAATCCTTCTTGCCCCATGGCCGAACTTTTAAATCGGCAACTATTTCCACCACATTTGACTTAAGCTGCTCGTAATAGCTATCAATTTCCTCAACGGGAAAAACGATTTCTACGCCAAAACCACGCGGTGTATTTGGAGGAAAAGCAGAAAAATGCGAGTGATTGACGACGCTAGGACTGCCGCCATAAAAGTTAATTATGCTATTACCTCGACGAAGAACCAAATAATTAGCTTCTCTTCGCACTTCGCGAAATCCAAGCTTGCCATAAAAATCAATCGCAGCGACGAAATCCGGAACGTGAAGTTCTACAAATATATCGGTGCATAGACCCACCATATTTCACTATGTTGCGCGCAACTCCTAACGCCTAGCCTTCTTTCGAGATTCCTTAGCCATTTTGTTTTTCTTGCGCTTTGCCTCCTTTGCCTGAGCCGACACTGACGATAACTGCATCGAACTGGTCGGCAGACCTGCCGACCGCAGGTCTGTCTCGTCCGCCGGTGCTCCACTCGCTTTGCTGACTGCTTGTTGCCTCCTCCTCTGATGGCGATTTAGGTGAGAAACTTCTTTTCCAGCTGCCTTTTCTCCCTTCCCCATTTCCTGCCCCTCGCCAACGACGCTTTCGTGCATGGTAGTTAAACGAGCCTCGCGTTTTTTTTGCATTTCATGTTCAGCCTCCTCCCTAGCAGCAATCTCATCTCCAGTGGGAAGCTCGCTTAACATCACATTTTGCACTACCGAAACATAAACAGAACTCATCATGGAGCTAAAAAGCTCTAACGCCTCGCGCTGATATTCATGCAGCGGATTCCTTTGACCATAACCTCGCAAATTAATTCCTTCCTTGAGGTGATCCATGGATGCTAAATGTTCTTTCCAGAAATAATCTATAGAATGCAAATAAACGAACCGACAAAACTGCAACATGCGCTCCTCGCCTAGCAGTTTTTTTCGTTCCTCATAGCGACGCGTAGCAGCTGCGCGCATCGTGTCAAATATCTCCTGAGCTAATTCCTTGCCAGCACCAGTTGCCTTCTCGACAAAATCCTCGATAGAAAGCTTTTCCCCAAACACGCTCTCAAAAGCTACAAACATTCCAGCCACATCCCATTCAACGGTAGATTTTTTCTCATCCACCCGCGTCAACACGAGATCCTCCACTACATCCTCAATAGCTTCCCTTAAATCCTGCTCGACGCCTTCATTGCCGAGAATTTTTCGACGCTTAGCGTATATAACCTCTCGCTGCTTATTCATCACATCATCGTACTCAAGAAGGTGCTTGCGGATTTCAAAATGATGAGCTTCAACCTTTTTCTGTGCATTTTCAATTGCACGCGCAACTATCGTACCTTCTATGGCGTCGTCTTCAGCCATCCCAACGCGCGTCATAATGGCCTGCATCCTCTCCCCACCAAAACGCTTCATTAGATCGTCCTCAAGAGATACGTAAAAGCGAGAACTCCCAGCATCGCCCTGTCGGCCTGAACGACCTCGCAATTGATTGTCTATGCGTCGGCTTTCGTGTCGCTCAGTTCCCAACACATGCAAGCCCCCTGCGGCTAACACCTCCGCTCTTTCCTTGGCGCAAATCTCTACATAACTGGCTAACTCAGCTTCGTATTTCGTCTCATCCTCCTCCCGCTTAACCTCTACAAGAAATGCCGGATTGCCCCCTAATACTATGTCAGTTCCTCGCCCAGCCATGTTGGTGGAAATAGTCACTGCTCCACGTCTTCCGGCTTGAGCTACAATCGCTGCTTCTCTTTCATGCTGCTTTGCATTTAGCACGTGATGCCTAACGCCACGCTCCGAAAGCAACTTACTAAGGGCCTCAGATTTTGCAATGCTAGCAGTTCCCACCAAAACTGGCTGGCCGCGCTTACTGCAATCGACAATCTCGTCACATACTGCCTTAAATTTCCCCTTCTCAGCACAAAAGACCACATCCGAGTTATCCGTTCTAATCATTGGCATATTGGTAGGAATAATAACCACGTCGAGGTTGTAAATCTTTTTAAACTCAACTGCCTCGGTATCCGCCGTTCCAGTCATTCCAGCTAACTTTTCATACATTCTAAAATAATTCTGAAAAGTAATGGTAGCTAGCGTCTGATTCTCCTGTCGAATATGCACCTTTTCCTTTGCCTCAATAGCTTGGTGCAAACCATCTGACCAGCGCCTTCCACTCATCAACCTTCCCGTAAATTCATCTACAATTATGATCTGTCCATTTTGGACGACGTAATCCACATCGCGATGCATAGACACATGCGCCTTAAGCGCATTATTAACGTGGTGAAGCATGTCGATATTTCTAGGATCGTAGAGGTTATCAACCTGCAACAACTCTTCGACTACCTTTACACCCGCATCGCTAAGCAATACTTGTTTGCTCTTGGGTTCGACCGTAAAATGCTCATCTTGCTTGAGGTGTTTTACGATCTTGTCTGCAATATGGTAATGCTCCGTAGGCTTTTCGCTCGGTCCAGAAATAATTAGAGGAGTTCTTGCTTCATCGATTAAAATCGAATCGACCTCATCTACAATGGCATAGCAATGCTTGCGCTGAACCATTTCCCCCAGTTCGAGCTTCATGTTATCGCGCAAATAATCAAAGCCAAACTCGTTATTCTGCCCATACGTAATATCGGAGCCATAAGCTACCTGGCGACTTAGGTGCCCCTGGGAATGAACGACCACACCTGTACTAAGTCCTAAAAACGAATAAATCCCTCCCATCCATTCAGCATCGCGCTTGGCCAAGTAATCATTAACGGTTACTACATGCACGCCCTTGCCACTAAGTGCGTTCAAATAAACTGGAAGTGTGGCACAAAGAGTCTTTCCCTCACCAGTTTTCATCTCCGCAATCTTGCCTTCATGTAAAACTATGCCACCAAGAATTTGAACATCGAAATGTCGCATTCCTAACACGCGAACCGATACCTCCCGAACGACTGCAAATGCTTCAGGCAAGAGCTCATCGAGCGTTGCACCGCGATCTAATCGCTCCTTAAACTTCCCCGTGCACCTGCGCAAGTCTTCATCGCTAAGGCCCTTCATCTTTGGCTCAAGATCCGACACGCGACTAACGAGCGGCCACATGCGCTTTAATTCTCTTTCATTCCGACTCCCAAAAACTTTAGTCAGTATTCTTTGTAACACTTTCTCCTCACTTGCTTCCTACTGCGCCCAATGTACACAGCTCTTCTGCAGACTTTGCCGAAAACAGCTCCTTAAGTTCTTGCTTAACGGCCGGTGGAGAACCAGCAATTTTTTTCCACGCTAAGGAGCTTTCCATGCACATGTAGACGGGCAAATTTGCATTTATGCTCTTTAGCTCACGCCAAACAAAGTCTAACATCTGAAACCTAAGCGGCTGAATATAGCGAAGTTTCCCATCACTTGCCAAAAACTGCTCTCCAAAAGGAATTTTGCTATCAGGGAAACGGCGCATCATTATTTCCTGCATATCGCGCTTATAACGCAGCGGCGCAATACTAATCCAGGCTATGTCTTGCCACCTAATATACTGAAATATCTCGCTTATTACCTCTCGGTATGCATCCTTAAACCCCTCAAAATATATTAGCGGATCGAAGTGAAAACCAACCTTGTATCCAGCATCGGCGATTTTTTTTGCAGCTAGTATGCGCTCACCGAGCGAGGCCGTAAAGGCTTCATCGTTTTCCGTAATTCTGCGAGCATTTACCGACCAGGATACTATAGTTTTCCCCTTATGCTCATTAGCCAGCTTGAGCAAGTTACCTATAGACGCCGTTTTTGTTTTGAGTTCCAAAGTGGCACTTGGCAAGCGGGCAAAAAACGGCACCAAGTCGAGTGTTAAGTCAGTGAGTTCATCCCAGACTAAACTATCCATTACCTCACCCGTGCAAATGCGAATATTGCGCCCTCTAAAATCCCTAACCCTGCGCTCTACCTGACCAAGCATATCGCCAATATTGGTATAGATTTTCATGCTGGGATTTAGACGCAAATAGGATTGCAAAAAGCAATACGTGCAATCGAGAGGACATCCCTCGCCAGGATTTAGCGTCCATAAATTGCAGCAAACGTGCTGTTTAGTGCCAGGGCAAGGCTCTAGCCACTCACCAAAATACCTGCGAAGAAGCAACGTGCGCTTTCCCAACGTAAAAACGTCACTGCTTTCTCCCAGCAAGTTCTTCGAATCGACAAAACCACGACCCACGCTTGCAGCTAGTGGATCGCCGCGCTCGCTAAAATCAATAACTTTAGCGTCGGGCAATTTAGATAACAGCCGCTTTGTCATGGCATCATCTCTTGCCTCGTCGGAGACACAAATCGTGGTGGGCCAATAGGATTGCATCTAAATAAGCCCTTCCCCTTCTAACAAAAGAAACATCCGCTCTAAAGACGCGTGATTGGACATATCGGAAAGTTTTTGGCCAATTGCCAACAACTCCTCTTTACTTCTTGCGCTAATAGTTAAGTTGATAGAATCACCCTCGCAATCGTGAGGATAATCTACTTTAATTCCATAACTCCTAACCAACTCTAGCTTGCACTGCTCTAAGCTTTCTATAGTTCTAGCCTTTAGCGGGTACCTAAGCCGTTCCAAAAACTGCCTCACAACTCTTTGCTTATCCTTAGCATTGCCTGACAGACGAGATAGCAAGGCGACAAAATCCTCACGTGTAAAGAGCTCGACTAACTTAATTCCATCTCTACAACATACCTCATCCGCTAACCTAAGAATCTCGCGCAATGCATTCGCACTCGGCCTTAAAATTTCACTTAAACTAGCAACGACATCGCTCTCATCTGGACTCATCGCCTCAAGGCGTTGACGCAAACACGCATCGTTAACGCACTTTTCTGCAATAAACGCTGCCAATATTTTAGTGGAATCCTTCACAATGAAACGAACACTGCCCCTATCTATACACTTCGCTACTCTTAGCCTTAGCGCAAATAAGTTCTGCCAATGGCCCCACAACCCCACTCAGACGATGTACCTTTTCCGGCGACCCAAGCGGCAATCCACCAGAAATGTAAGGCAAATAACATATTTCTTTTATGCCATAAAGATGCGCGATTTTGGCCAAAGAAACTCTATTGGTAAGAAGAGCCTCATCATGTTGAGTTAAATCCCCACTTCCTTCGCTGAATAAATCATTAAAAACATACCCTATTACGTCTAGGTTTTTATTGCGGCAGACTTCAAAAGTTAGGGCAGCATGATTTAGGCACCCGAGCCTTGAACCAACAACAATTATTATACTCATATTGCATTGCTTAGCTAACTGAGCATAATTGCATTCCCACGATAATGGCACCAACAAGCCACCGGCCCCCTCCACTACTAATACATCAAACTTACTGGCAAACCTTTCGATTCTTTTTTTAACCAACTCAACATCTATTTTTACACCGTCTTTGTCAGCCGCAACTGCTGGGGCTAGTGCTTTTCTAAACTTATAGAAGACTACATCTTCAAGCGACTGGTTACTATTTGCAAAACTGCACAAAATATTAGCATCTCCTGCAACCAACTCGCCGCTGTCTCCAGTCGCACAACCAGTCTCCACTGGCTTAAAGGCCGCAACTCTTAAATTATTCCGCACCAAGGACGAAAGCAGTAGTGCAGTTAGAAACGTTTTTCCAACAGCAGTATCAGTGCCAGTAATCAATACACTAGGTGCTTTCACTATAAGTATTCACAAGTAGACAACGCTATCAGCCTAACTCTAACTCAATCGCCTCAACTGTAACCTCCACCAAGCGCTTAAGTTCCTCTCTACCCATAGCTACCGCTGGCATTAACACAAGAACATTGCCTAAAGGTCTAATAACCACTCCAAGCTCCCTAGCTCGCCTCACTACCTTCCAACACGCAAGAGCTTCTGGCGGATAGGGTTTTCTTTCGCCCACACCTTGCGTAAGTTCAATCCCCACCATAAATCCAAACGAACGCACCTCATCTACATGCTTTAACGTGGATAGTGAGTCCGATAGCAAACTACTAAAATATTCGACATTGGACTTAATTTTCCCCAATAAGTCCCGCTTGCGAAATAACTCCAAATTAACCTTAGCGACATGCGCGGCTAAAGGATTGCCTGCAAAAGTCTGTCCATAAAAGAATGTCTTAAAATCTTCCACTGGAGCAACAAAGCCATTAAAAATTTGCTCTGTAGCAGCGACCGCCGAAATGGGAAGATATCCCCCACTAAGGCCCTTACCTAAGACTAGCAAGTCGGGCAAAACGCCCGCACAGTTAACTGCAAACATTTCTCCGGTCTTGCCAAAACCAGTCGCCACCTCATCTGCAATGAGGAACACATCATGCTTCTTACATAAACTAGCTACCTCGCGCAGATATTCAGCTGGATGAATCCACATGCCAGCAGCTCCCTGCACCAAAGGTTCTATAATAAACGCCGCAATCTCATTGGCATGATTATCAAAAAGCGAATTCAATACAGACAGACTCGCTTCCAAAGCATCCTCTGCGGACATCGACTCAAAAAACCTAAAGACATGCGGTGCAGGCACGGTAAACGATTGAACCGCAAGAGGTTTTAGAGAGCTGTGCATCAACTCGTTAAAACCGACATTTAGTGCACCTAAAGTGTCTCCATGATAAGCATTGACCAGGGATGCGAAACGCTTCTTTTTACGAGCGACCGGCGAATTTTGTTTTTGCCACCATTCAAAAGCCATGCGCAAGGAAGCCTCGACGGCAGTGGAGCCACTATCGGCATAAAATACTCTACTAAGATTGCTAGGCGTCCACTTAAGCAACTCCTCCGTAAGTTCTAATATAGGAACATGCGCAAGGCCTAAGAGTGTCGAGTGACAGAGTTTTTCGCATTGACTCTTAATCGCCTCAACTAATTCCGGATCGGAGTGTCCATGAATATTGCACCAAAGAGACGAAACGCCATCCAAATATTTTTTGCCATCAACGTCAACTAGCTCAAATCCCCTTGCGCTATCCACTATTAGTGGGCAATCAAACTTGGAATACAGTCTATATTGAGTGAAGGGGTGCCAAAGATGCTCTAAATCGATTCTCTCTAAATCTTTGCTTTGCAAAGTTCCGACGTGAAACATACAACTACCTCATGCGCTTGTTCTGCTCTTCTTCCTCCTCTGCGAGCATAGCATTGTGCTTGTCATACAGTTGAGCATACTCGATGTCGAGCGCGTCATAAGCGTGCTTTAAGTCGATAAACTGTTGGTTAATCACTGATGTTTGTTCAGTATACCATTCTATTTTTTGTTGAATCTCGACTAGCTCTGCCTTAACTTTAACCATGCGGTCCACCGCTTCCTGGCAATGCTCCAGTTCTTCTATGAGTTGATCAACTCGATTGTGAATCTTATTCAACTGCCCTACTAACTCTGCGTTTCGCTTGCGTATGTCGTTTTCCTGAGTTCGCAACATATCTATCTCACGAGCTGCTTCGAGCGCACTGGCCTCTAACTCGCGATCGACTTCCTCTAATTCCCTAAGCCGTGCCTCGCCGGCGTCAAACTCAGCTTGCGTAATTGTAACCTTTGCCTGCTCGCCACGAATTTGCTCCTCAAACTTAGTTACCTCCTCACAAGTTCTGTCATATTCGTCCTTAGGAATAAACCCTAAGGCCAAACGCCCCAACTCATCCAGAACCTCCTTCTTTTTATTAATCTCCTCGTTTAAAACAGCAATATTCCCCTTTACTACTCTGAGATTAGAAGCATGATTTAATTGCAGGTACATAAATACACCCACCACGAGACCCGCAAACATCAACACTATCACTATTATCGCAAAGATCATGGCTACCTACTCATAACTATCTCGCATACATCAATTGTCCAGCTCGCTGTCATCCTCTGGACTAGACTCCGCAGCAGAGGAACTTAAATTTTCACTCAGCCCATCAACAGACTCATGGCTACCATTTCCCGCCTCATCGCTCCTTGCGTTCTCCATAAGTTGTCCATTTTCCACACCACCTATACCGTCAATCTTAAGCATATCCAAATCTTCTTGCGTCGGCTCTCTGCGATCTCGCGATGCCTGCCCTCTTAGCGTGTTAAGCTTCTCCGTCCATCGCTGAGGAACTACATACGGAGATAAACTCTCTATCCTATGCTTTGTTGATGAGGCTCGCTTAAACGAAAAGTAACCAAGTGCGCCAGCCCAAGAAACTGCATACGCAAAGCCGATTAGATAGCCCACCATCCCACTATAGTCGGTAGTGGAAACTTTTTCTCGTTCGGGCTCGACATCATATTTTAGCTCATTGCTGGTCGAGGTTATGCTAGCACGCGTTTTTGAAACCCCCTTTAATGCCGCCCGAATCTTGTAGTTTCCAGGTGGCAACGAAGTGGCTTCCGCATAATAAACCCCCTTTTTTTCCTCGTCCTCTTCTAGCTCCAACTCCAAAGCCTTTTCCTTTTTACCTTGGCTTGCTATTAGCTTCACGCTTACATTTTTTAGTTCATTAGCCTGTTTCGCGAGAACTATTCGGAATCGCTCCACTGCAAGTTTCGAATCTGCTGCATCTAAGAACAACTTGACCAATGACTCACGAACGACAAAGGGAATCTGTTGCTGCCTAGTAAATGTCGGCGATGTTACCCCAATTAGCGCCTTGTAATCGCCTGGAGTTTTTAGCTCAATCACTGTAGAAAAAATTTTGTCTCCCGCCTTTGAATCTCCATTTCTTCCCTCATCGCTAAAACCCCCACTACTAACCACCTGACCAGTAGAAACATTTACAATTTTGTAACTATAAAAAGTTACTTCTTCCAATCCTGGCGAAGAAAATAATTCTCCTTTTTCCGTCAATCGAATCGCTACTAGATTTTCATCGCCCACCTCCAAGCTCCGACTAGGCCAATCTACTTGCAAAGCAATATCCGTGAGCAATGTAGCATAGCCCTCCGGCGATTCGACGCCGCGCACTCGCCACTGCCCGGGCAAAGGAGACTTAATAGTAACGACGTCGTAAAGTTTGCCCTTAAACCACTTGAGTGTCGCAGGTAGAGAAGCTGGCGAAATACTCTCGCCACTTGGATCTATCAAGGAAATTTGGACACCCGCTGTCTTATGAGTAATAAAAAAAGTCGCTTCTTCAACATGACTATCTATCTCAAAACCCTCGCCTTGCAAGGGAACGAGCTGTGGCTTCTTGAGAACCAAGAACAAATCGGAAAATTTTAGGTGAATCGTATCCACATCTGGAGCGAACCAATGTTGACCATCGGTCTCTAGCGCAATCTTTTCTAAGAGGTTTTTATCGGCCTCTCCACTAAGCGCTAAGGTATAAAGCTTAACGCCTTTCTTCTTATAAGCTGTCAAATCCTCGCTAAATAGCTTTCTGGTTAGCTCCGCCGCACTGCCTTGTTCGGGATGAGGATCCATCTTGCCATCGCTTAAAAGAACAACGCACTTTACGACCCCTCCCCGCCCTCGCTCATCCAATAATTGCAGCGCCTGGGATACCGGATACTCTAAATTAGTAAAACCTCCTTCCGTTGAAATGGAATCTATGGCTTGGTCAAAAGAAGTTAAGTTTCCAGGATCAACGCTCATAAAATCGTATACGACCTTTGCGTCTTTATCAAAAGCAATGACCGCCAAGCGATCTTCAGCTCTTAAGAAACGAGAAAACAGCTTTGCCCCTTGGTCGCGCAAACGCTTTGGGTCGGTCCTAGTCATGCTGCGAGAAGCGTCTAAAATTAACACAGCGTCGATCTCGGCAACTTCGCTTATTGCTTGGTCAAATTTTCTATGATTTATTTGCCTGTCAACACCAAAAACGCTGCTTGCCTTTACCTTTCGAAATTTTTTCTGGCGACTCTTATCTTTCGACACATCGCCGCGTTTTCCTTCGCCCTCGCCAGCGCCTTGGGTTGCCGTGTCATTGTCATCGGATAGAGCTTCTTCCGTGCTGTGCTCACTCTCCTCCTCGCTCCAAACAGGCAAGGCGAAAGCAAAGTAAAAGCTAATAAAAAGCAATGCAAAAGTCGCTCTAAACATACTAATGCGCGATGCTATGCTATATTTTCTTGTCGTTGGATAGGACATATACTTAAAAAAACTGACCACTCGATTCCCTGGATAAAAGAATTAAGGAAATTGAACCTCCAATATCTTGTCGCCCTGCCGCAATTTTTCAGCGTTTTCCATGCCACTTATTACCTGCGCAAAAACAGTATATAGCCCATCGAGATGCGGAGCTAAGCTAAAGCAAATATAAAACTGGCTTCCGTTAGATAGGCGCTCCGGATTAACCTCGCTCGGCAACCGAGCCATTCCCAACGTGCCGCGCCGATGCTTAAGCACAGAAGAATGCTCGGGTGGCAATCCATATCCAGGGCCGCCTTTACCGTTACCTTGCGGATCCCCTCCTTGAATGACGAAATCAGGCACATAGCGATGAAAGGTTAGATTTTCGTAAAATCTCTTCTTTCCCAGATACTCAAAATTACGAACCGTTATTGGCGCCTCCTCTCTATAAAACTCGATCTCGATATTTCCTTTGGAGGTAAGCAACAAAGCGCGATGTGGCAACTGAGCGACCTGAACCGGCAAGCTAAACGGCAGTTTTTCTTCCTGAGCCTGACAGGTTTGCCAAAGGGAAGGTGCGACTTGAAAACAAGCTAGGAAAAAAAACCAAGAGATAGGAGACCTACCCCAACCACTTTTGTAAATCTTCAAAACTCTTCACCAGAAAGATAATCGCGTGGAATTTCTATATCCTCTCCGCTTGAGCGTGGTTCAGTTCCACTTTTAAAATATTCTATAAAAGCGTCTTCGCTATTCTGCGAAGCCAACCTTCCAGATGACAAGTGAATGGGAATGGGTATTACTCCACTTGGAATATCAAAATCCAGCGGAAGCTCATCAGCCAAAAAATCCTCCATAAAATGGAGAAAAATTGGGGCTGCTGCTTTTCCGCCGGTTTCTAATCGACCAATAGTACGCTTCACGTCAAACCCAACCCAAACGCCTCCAACCCACTCAGGAGTATATCCTATGAACCAAGCATCCATTTGCTCGTTCGTAGTTCCCGTCTTGCCTGCAACTGGCTTACCCAAGCTCTTTACTACTTGAGCCGTGCCGCGTTCCACCACTCCCTTCATCATATTAGCCATTAAGAAGGCATCGTTTTCATCAATAACACGCTTCTGCGCAGGACGCTTCTCAAAAATAACGTTCTCGTGGCGATCTTTGATGGATTTTATAATTAATTGATCTGCCAGCCATCCTCCGCTTGCAAAAGCTCCATATGCCCTAACTAATTCAATCAATGAAACTTCCGCCGTCCCGAGCGAGATAGACATCTCTCTAGGGATAGGAGTTGTGATACCAAGCGATCGAGCCGTCTCGATAACAGCATCTACTCCTACTTTTCTCAGAAGATATACAGATACCACGTTTCGACTTCTCTGAAGCGCTGTTCGCAATGTTATCGGACCCAAAAATTTGCGATCGTAATTGCTTGGACTCCAAATCTGCCCATTTCCGCCCATTAAACTGATAGGAGAATCGGGCACAAGAGTGGCGGGGGTATAATTAAGCCGCGAAACAGCAGCCAAATATATAACTGGCTTAAAGGCAGAACCTGGCTGCCTTAATGCTTGAGTTGCTCGATTAAACTGACTGCGCGAGAAATCATATCCACCAACAATTACCTTAACCTCACCAGTTAATGCGTTAGCGACGACAAATGCTCCTTCGATATCGGGAGTCTGGGAAATTTCAAACTCCCTCGCACTCACAGCCGAAGTTTTTCCACCTTCTGGATCGGGCTTCTTTAGCAATACTTCGATTACATGGCCGGGCTTTAAATAGCGGTTTAGACTTATAGAAGTTACGCGATCGTCATCTGTACGCAATCTATTGGCCCAGGAAGCATCCTTGAGATTAATTTTCCCCTTATGGTCGCCAACCTGAACATCTATTTCCTGGGCCCCTACGCTAGCAACAATTGCTCTATAAATCTGCCCTTCTTCGATGCTTCCCCCATTGCCAGCAATTTGACTATCTAATAAATCACCGACCTCTCCCGGATCAATCTTAGCAAGTGGGCCACGCCATCCACGACGGCGATCGACCTCGCGCAAACCTTCCCGAACAACTCTTTCGGCAACTCTATGGGCGGGCAAATCCGCTGTAGTGTAGACATTGAACCCTCCTGGATTGAGCAGTTTTCGCCCGAGCTGCTCTTCCAATAATTTAACGACATGCGAAACGAAATAAGGTGCATCGAAGATGCGCTGATTATCGGGGGCGTATAGTTGGATTTTTTCCTCAATTGCTTGAGCATGCTCATAGGAAGTAATAAATCTATGCCTCAACATCTGGCGCAAAACGTATTGTTGCCGCTCCAAAGCTTCTTTGCGGTTTTCTGGTCGAGATAAATAACTTGGTCGCTGAGGCAGAGCAGCTAGATAGGCCGCTTCGGCAAGGGAAATATCGGAAAGATCTTTGTGAAACAAAACTTGCGCCGCAGCTTTAACGCCATAGGCAGTAGAACCAAGGAAAACTTCGTTTAAGTAGATAGAAAATATTTCATCTTTAGTAAGCGCCTGCTCTAAGCGATACGATAGAATCGCTTCCTTGGCCTTTCGCTCATAGGTTTTTTCTCTGCTTAACAACAAGGACTTGACTACCTGCTGAGTAATCGTAGAAGCTCCCTGCCGATGGGCCTGATGCCTAAGGTTTACTAACAAAGCCCTGGCGATGCTGATAATATCTATTCCAGGATGCTCATAGAAATTAGCATCCTCTGCCGCCAAAAAAGCATGGCGAACAACCTCCGGAATGTCCTTAAACTCTACCGGATAGCGACGCTCATCATAAACTTCGCCAATTAAGACTCCTTCAGAGGAATAAATCGAAGTAACAGATTTAGGCTGATAGTCACCAATTCTCTCAATTCGCGGCAAATCTCTGGTAAGCTTGAAATAGACATACAATCCTCCACCTAATCCAACTATAACCCCTATAACAACCGTAGCGCCTACGAGAAAAACTAGGAACTTAAAAAAAGCGCGAACCATTTATCGACTACGAAGCGCTTCCGCTGCCTAAAAAGTGAGTAAGGGTTTTGTCTAAAGAACTCAGAGTAATAGCATCTACGACAAAGACCAAAGGCTCTTGGCCGCTTACTTCTATAGCAGCATGTCGTGGTGCCTGCGATGACGACCCCGTCTGCCTTGCTGCCTCACCTAAAGTATTAAAACTCTTAGTCACTAACGATTCACCAACCTCAGAACCAACGACAATTCTCTTCCTTATGCTCTGCTGTTGATTCCCCATTAACAAAGAAATCTCAAAATTTGGCTTATCAAACCCAGCAATATCCTGTTTAATACTTCCACCCGGCAAGTAAAACAATACCTTAGCCTCTTTTATAGAATTAAACCAATCCTGCATTAGCCGATCATTAACGCGCAGACCCTTCGATTTTTCGCTTAATATCTCCCAATAAACTTCGCTCGCATTAACTACCTTACCAAAGGCTAAAAATTTGTCCGCTTCATGGTTATGGCCGATGGCGATTTCAGTTACATTGTCAAAATCCAGATCCGCAAATGGAGCTTTATCCCAAAAGTGCATGGCATCTTGCATAAGACCATTTGGAAACCTTTTTGCTAGCTTATATACAGTACTCACTCCCTCAAGCTGTAGGTAATAGTTGTTCTCAGTTAACGCGCTAGCTTCGCTCAATTCCGCGCCAACAGCAGTTCCTACCGATCCAAACTTTGCGTTAACGACGCCATCAGATGTAACAATTTTAACTCTCGCATACGGCTCTCGCAAACCGTAAGTGTCCAGGTTAGGGTTAGGTCGATCGATAAATTCCGCCACATGGACTGCTAGCAAATCGCTAAAAACATCCTTCACAGCAGCCTGATCCACCTTCTTAGCAGCAACCTCGCCACCAAACTTCCACTCCCCTTGATCATTCACATTATTAGCTCTGTCTGCATTAACAAATACGAGCTCCAAACCTCCTCCTGCCCTAACAATGGATAAACCTCTAACATCAGATGGATTAAACGCTACAGGAGTCCTGTCTCTCAGTTCAAAGGGCGTTTTCTTTAAATCTACAAAACTGTCGTCGCTAACCATAACGACGCGATTTTCGCCTTGAATTTGCGCATATCGCCTAGAAGTTAAAGAATGCTTGTTCCCAAATAATACCTCATGCTCGCCAGCTTTATCCACAAAACGCAACTTCATCGCCGGTCGATCTAAGCCCATAGCAGCGACATCATTAGCAGCAGAGCTGTTATCGATCGAATTAAAGCTCTGCAAAGAGGTAATGGCGTTAAGAACAGCTTTTACGCTAATTTCATCGGTGGGTGCAGATAGGGGCTCCAGCACTGCAATTCTTTGGTTCGCACTATCCGTTACTAAAAAAGCGTACGAAACGTTGCCGTGCTCGACGTGCACTCGGCTAATCTCCTTTGCCTCTAGCCCAGGGAAGAGTATTTGCGGCTTATCCTCCGAGGAACCGACCCCTCGACCAGATCCTCTTGAACCACCTATCTCGAAATTAATGACATACAAGCCGCCCACAACCAGAAATAACGCCATCAACAATGTCTTTGTAAATGTCATACACTAACCCTAGAAATAGCTATGTGCGTGTGAATAACGTGCACAACTTACTGTTTACGTTTCCACCAAACTCCCAATCCACCCAACAAAAGAGTCTCTGGCAGCAGCAGACCTGTCAACAAAAACATTGCGCTTAACTGCTCTTGAGAAATAGCCTTTGTAGACTCTCTTAAACTCCGAGGCCTAATAGTAATTCCCTCTTCCTCACCTATAACCCAGTTAAGAGAATTGAGAACGAGATCTCTATTAAAAAGCTGCCGAATGTTTGCGTTTGAGACGAAATCAGCATCGCCAAAGACTACAAGTCTTCCGTTACGAGCAGTCTCAGTTTGAGATTTACTTTCTCTGCCAGCCGTGCGCTCTTCGCTTTTCACGCTTAAGGTAGGCGCAAATTCTGCAGCGCTAGCTATTGAGATCGGTCCCGCAAGATCCCCCTCCTCGCGCTTTGCCGCTGGCGTAGCGCTAAAAATCAAATCTAAATTTTGCTCCGCCCAACTCTCCTTACTAGTAAGAGCCAGTTCCGACACGTTAAAAACTTCAGATTCACTTATCGGACTAGTGGCTCTAACCGATGAAGCGATGCTAAAAACTGCCCCCTCCGACAGCGACGCAGTAATGGGGTGCGCTCCGTACTGACGCACCATTGGTTCCACCCCCAAGCTCGGGCCTGAAAACATGCGCTGCACCTCATCGACTACGACATCTCGTCCAACCTGAATAGCAAATGGTTTTGCCAATCTTTCAATATCTCTCGTGCGACGTGGCTCGTGAAAAAAAACAGCTCGTCCGCCAGCCCTCAAATAATCTTCAATAATACCCATTTCAATTTCGAGAAGATTCTTTTGAGGAGCAGCAATGATAATCGCTGCGGCATCGCGCGGTATACTCTTGGTTTGCGATAGAACGAGCTCTTTTACTGCAAGATTATCTCCCTCAACGGACTCCTTAAAAAAGAGATATCCATTAGTTGTCTTGCCATCCGACAAGCTTGGCTCTCCATGGCCGACTAAGTAGTAGACAACCTTTTTTCCAGCACGAGTAAGTTTAAGAATCGAATTGACTATATCCTGTTCGCTTATCTTACCACTAATTTTTGAGCTTCTCGTAGCACCATTATTCCCCACATCAAGAGTTAAATGCACAGTTCCGCCTTCCACAATTCCATACTTCTCGACCAGCGTGGGATTTTTCTCGGGGTCAACGACGCTCCACTCAACTTTATCTGAATATCTATCCATTAGCCTAGCTAAATCATCGACATCCTTATCGACCTTTCCAGCCACATAAAATCCTCGCAGTGAGATTTTGTGCGAAAGCGAATCCAGCATCGCCTTCGTCTGAGGTGCTAGCGTATAAATCTTGTATGCCGTGCTATCGTATCTAAATATCTCGTGCTGGTAGGCAATGAAATTTACGAGAATCAACACCCCCACGAATAGGCTGCTATACGTTGTCATACCTAAGCTAAACAGCGCCTTGCGCTTTACCGCCGCCGATGAAAGCAAACTCAAGCCGCCGCGAAACAGAAAAAACAAGATTAGCAGAGCGCCTATACTAAGGTGGATCCAAAAGAAATTAAACAAGTCGTAAACGACAAGCGCATCGCTAATAAGCGCAAATACCAATACCACCGCCCCTGCGATGCCAAAAAAATGAACTTTTCTTTTCATCTAAAACTCCTAGGCAATAGCTTATCGCAAACGCTCCGCTTCGATTACTCGCGTGGTTGCAAACAATCCGACAAGAACTAAACTGACAAAATAAACCACATCTGTCCCGCTAACAATTCCCTTTATGAATTTTTCTACATGATCCGAAGGAGAAAAATAGACGAGAAAAGCGGCCAAACTGCCATCTAGCTTAGCAGCCGGCGCATCTATGACAAACAACAGCAGCAAACTAACGAGGGAAAGAACGGCGGCTACTATCTGACTATGCGTAGCAGCAGAAGCGGCTAACGCAATAGCCGAAAACGATATAGCAAACAAGGAAACGCCAATAAAACCGACTATCACCGGCATAACTTCCGGATCGGCAAATATAAGCAGCACTAACGGAAATACAAAGCTAATCACTAGCATTGCCATAGCCACGAAAACGATTCCGAAAAACTTCCCCACTACTATATCGCTTACAGACAGCGGAGACGTCGCCAAAAGCTCAAACGTGCCTTTCTGCTTTTCCTCTGCAATTGCCCCCATGCTTAATATTGGAATTAAGAAAATCAACACTATGGTAAGCGTATTATAATAAGGCGTAATTACCCATTCGTTTAGATTAGGTTTCATCGTCGGCATTAGAGCCGCTTGACGAAGAACTGAATTAAATCGCTGCACCAGAGAAAAAAAGAAGAAACCTGAAATTAAAATAAATCCGGATATTACGACATAGGCGACCGGAGTGACAAAACTAGCCTTAATATCCTTAGCTGCAATAGCGCGTATGTTTTTCATGCCTAAAAATCCTCACCCACCTATGCTGCCTGCTCCCCTGAATAAGCCAGTCGATTATCCGGAAAAACTTTCTCACCTAAACGTTCGCCGGCAATCGCCTCCATAAATCGCTCCTCCAGGCTCTTTTCTCTGGTAAGCTCCTCTATGGAGCCATCCGCCACTATTGAACCATTAGCAATAATAATGACATCGGTACAAACTTGCGCTACCTCGGCAAGAATGTGCGTACTCAAAATAACGGTGTGATCCTCGCAGAGACCTGAAATCAACCGCCTAATTTCTATTATTTGCGCCGGGTCTAGCCCACTTGTAGGCTCATCGAGAATTACTACCCTAGGCTTATGCACTAGCGCTTGCGCAAGCCCCACACGCTGACGAAAGCCTTTAGACAAGTTCCCACACAATCGCTCCCTTACACTTTGTATGGCAGAACGTTCGATTGCCTCATCAACATAGCTGCTTATATTAGCGGCGGGAACGCCCTTTATTTTTGCCACAAACTTGAGATATTGCCCTACACGCATTTCAGCATATAACGGAGGGGTTTCAGGCAAATAACCTATACACCTCCTAACAGCATCCGCTTCCTGACAAATGTCATAGCCCGCAATCCTTGCCGTACCGGACGTTGGTGGCAAAAAAGTAGTCAATATCCTCATCGTCGAAGTCTTCCCAGCACCATTAGGCCCAAGTAACCCCACGACCTTCCCCGCGGAAATCTTAAAATTAATACCCTTAAGGGCAACCAAATCGCCATATTTCTTAGCAAGATCAATCGCTTCAATCATAAGGCGGTTAACCTCCTATGTTTAAACTTTATAATTAGTTATTCGCCGTTCTCGTTCGTTATGAATCTCTAACACCACAGCGTATATTGAGTCACCAACTCAAACTAAGAAAAAAGATCAGTTAATAATAGACGAAACTTAACGGTTTCTCGTTCTTATCTGCCTTTAACCAAGCAAAAATGCCAATATGCCCTTCTGGGCATGTAGTCTATTTTCCGCTTGGTCGAAGACCACGGATGAAGGCCCATCGATAACGTCCGGGTCAACCTCCTCTCCGCGATGCGCTGGAAGGCAATGCATAAAGATCGCATCTCCCTTACTAAGTCCAAGGAGTTCTTTCGTAACTCCATAACCTCTAAAATCCGCCAGTCGCTTCGTAGTCTCGCCCTCCATCCCCATAGAAACCCATGTATCGGTATAAATCACATCTGCCCCGACAACGGCTTGCGATGGCTGGCTCTCGAAAGAAACATTGCTAAGTTGACGATCGACTTTCGGCCCATAGCCATCTGGGCAGCAAACCACGAGTGAAATCTCTAAGATCTCGCAAATGTCTATTAACGAATTACAAACATTATTGCCGTCACCTATGTAACACAGGCCAATGTTTGCCAGCGAGCCTTTTTTCTCCTCAATTGTAAGAATGTCCGCTACTGCCTGACATGGGTGGCAGGTGTCTGATAGTCCGTTAATTACTGGCACACTCGAATGGTTGGCCAGTTCTATAATGTCATTCTGGTCACGGGCTCTAATCATAACACCATCTACGAATCGAGAAAAAACTTTTGCTACATCTGCAATGCTTTCCCGTTTTCCCATTTGTACCTCGTCCGGCCTAATGTTGATAGCATGTCCGCCCAGTTGATACATGGCGACTTCAAAAGACAAACGAGTGCGATTTGAGGGTTTCTCAAACAACATTGCCAGTGTTTTTCCAGAAAGGCGCTGATGGGAGATGGACTTTTTCTGCAAGTGCTTAAGTTCGCGTGCTAAGTCTAATATGGCAGCGATCTCGGCTTGTGAAAAATCTCTTAGATTAACAAAATGCTTCATGAGCTTACACCACACTGCTCCACATCGGAAGTTTCGCGAATAACTTTGTCTATCTTGGTGCCAACTCCCGCCTCGGTAAAAATCTCTAGCAACAGCGAGTGGTCGACTGAGCCGTTAATAATATGCACACTTGTTACACTTCCCTCCAAGGCTTCTATAGCATAGCGCAGCTTTGGCAACATGCCTCCCTTAATCTGCGGATTCTTGAGTAACTCCTTAACCTGCCTAACATCTAAAATGGATAGCGTTTGGCCGTCTAAAATGACACCTTCAACATCGGTCAGATATATCAACTTCAACGCATTTAAGGCCCGAGCCAAGGCCGCCGCAACGTGATCTGCATTTAAATTCAGGCTCTTACCAGAACTATCTACTCCTATTGACGAAATTACGGGAATGTAACCCTTTTCGCAAAGCGAAAGAAGCAGCGAAACGTCCGTCTTATCTATTTCGCCAACCAACCCTAAGTCGTCATCCGCCGTAGAACGAATCTTTTTTGCCGTAAACAAATGAGCGTCCTTCCCAGACAAACCCAGAGCTCGTCCGCCCTTTTGATTGATAAGTGTAACAATCTCGTTACTTATCTTCCCAGAAAGCACCATTTCGGTAATTTCCATAGTTTCGTGATCCGTAAAGCGCAGGCCATCAATAAACACAGCCTCTTTGCCCACTTTCTTCATCCAGCGCGATACCTCACTCCCGCCACCATGCACAATGACTGGACTTATGCCAATATGGCGCAGCAACACTATATCCGTAGCCACAAGCTCCTTTAGCCGCTCCTCAACCATTACTGAGCCGCCGTATTTAATTACCAAAATCTTCCCGCCAAACCGCCTCATATAAGGCAGCGCCTCGATTAAAACTTTTGCCTTGGAAATGCTCTCTGTATGCACCTTTTTAAACCCAACTCTAAATTGCTCGCCGTACCCACACTGCTTTGGACATTTCTCGCCCAGGCAGCTATAATGCTTGAGAAAAGAGGCTCATTATAGTGCAATACCGCTAAATTTTAAAGACCGACCATTAAGGAAATAATGGCAACAAATTATTAAGAGGTTCAAGCGAAAGATATATGACAAGCTTAGTAACAGGAGGAGCGGGTTTTATTGGCTCGCACGTGGTGCGAGATTTGCTTTCGCGCGGAGATAAAGTAGTAGTGCTCGACGATCTGAGTGGTGGCTTTCGAGAAAACGTTCCGCTGGCAGCAATTTTTGTCGAGGGATCGATTCTCGATAACGAATTAGTGGAGTCTCTCTTTAAAGAGCACCGGTTCGACTATGTTTATCACCTAGCCGCATATGCAGCTGAGGGCTTAAGCCATTTTATAAAGCGCTTTAATTACAACAACAACCTAATCGGCAGCGTAAATATGATTAACGCGTCGGTTAATCATGGCGTCAAGTGTTTTGTCTTTACTTCCTCAATTGCCGTTTATGGCGCTAACCAGCTCCCCATGACTGAGGAGCTTACACCTCAGCCGGAAGATTCTTACGGCATTGCAAAATACGCAGTTGAGCAAGAACTCAAGTGCTCTAAGGAAATGTTTGGACTGAACTACGTCATCTTTAGGCCCCATAACGTATACGGGGAGTTCCAAAATATTGGCGACAAATATAGAAACGTCATAGGAATTTTTATGAATCAAATAATGTCTAAGCAACCCCTAACTATTTTTGGGGACGGCACTCAGACTAGAGCTTTTAGCTACATTAGAGAGATATCCGGTATCATAAGCGATGCGCCACGGAACACAGATGCGTATGGCGAAGTGTTTAACATTGGAGCAGATACGCCCTACAGCGTAAATGAACTAGCTAATGAGGTTTGTTCCGTATTTGGCGTTGAGCCAAAAATAAACTACCTTGAGGCGCGAAACGAAGTTCAGCACGCTTATTCAAGCCATGAAAAAATAAAGCGCTTCTTCCCAACATGCCCGTCCTTTTCTCTAAAAGAGGGACTTTCTGCCATGGCAAAATGGGCTATCGCAAATGGACCTAGAAAGAGCGTTGAGTTTAGAGAAATTGAGATCTCGAAAAACATGCCACCAAGTTGGCGATTGGAGGCCTAGTAGCCCTAAGTTTTAGTAAGAGAAACATGAACGATTCCCTTAAAGATCCTCCTCTTTCCTCGGCATCGCATCGATCGGTTAACTACAGGCTGGCAACTGCTAGAGACATTGAGGAAATAATTAGCTTTTGGCACGCGCTAGAGGGCGGCATTTTTCTTAGTGCCGTAGATTCAATAGCGTCTCTTACGCGCTTTTTTGAGCGAAATCCTGAACTTAGCTATCTTGCTACTGCGATTAATGGAAAAATAATTGGCACCATATTGTGTGGGCATGATGGCTTGAGTGCCCACATCTATCACATGGCCGTAGACAAATCATTTCGACGCCAAGGCATTGGATCTGAACTGGTTAGGCAATGCCTTGACTCATTGCTCGCAATCGATATTCGCATCTGTCACCTGGGTTTTACAGATAAAAACATCATAGGACGAGAATTTTGGACCTCTCTAGGTTGGCAAGAAAGAAGTGGCTTTAAATTGCTACATAGGAGCCTAATTTCTTAGTAACTCACTGCCGTAGTTAAGTACTTCTCAAATTAAGACGATATCCTCACTATAAGGATTGCTAGGGATTACTTTGCGGTTCGTACGAGAATATTGGAAAACGCAGCCATACGAGCTGTCGTGTCGAGGATTTATTTATCTTGGATGAGCTAGATTCAAGTTTGCAAAATTCGGGACAGCTTAAAGTTGGCTCTCTCATAGCCGAACGCTACTGCGTGGAAAAAGTCTTAGGCGTAGGCGGAATGGGAACTGTTTATCTAGCGCGCGACAGCGTGCTTAAAGACGAGCAGGTAGCTGTTAAGATTCTACATAGCCAGCTTAGCTTTGATACTTCATGCGCAGATCGCTTTCTTCGCGAGGTTCAGCTCATGCGAAGAGTAAGTCACGCAAATGTCGTGAGGACTTACGACGTGGGCATTAATGAACACCTTATTTATTTTACGATGGAGTACATTCCTGGCAAGTCGCTATTCAATCTGATCAGCGAGGACTCTCCAACATTAAGCCAGCTAGTTGATATCAGTTGCCAAATCTGCGAGGGTTTAGAAGCCATCCATCAGGCTAAGATAATTCACCGCGATTTAAAACCGGATAACGTAATCGTACTCGATAATTCCATCGTTAAAATCACTGACTTCGGAGTCGCGCGCCCCGAGTTATCCGCCCTAACTGCTCATAACGAAATCATAGGTTCTTCGCCTTATATTGCACCTGAGATTTGGCTCGGCGATAAAATCACACATGCCGTTGACCTATACAGCTTAGGAGTATTGTTGTACGAAACGTTTACACGTGTTATACCGTTTCAAGCCGATACGCCAGCGGCGGCCATGCACATGCATTTAAACCAAAAGCCGATCCCACCTATTGAGCATAACAGCGAAATTCCCTCGTGGCTAAACCGACTTATATTAAACTTGCTCAGCAAATCGCCTGCCGGACGACCGAGCAGCGCCGCCGAGGTTCTCGACATCATCAACACCGCCAGGCGACGCAGCAAACGAGGAGCCACATTGGGCCCTAACACAACCGTAGAGTCGAGCGATCTGCTGCAACAACTCGAAGTCAACTCAAGAAAGACCGGAAAAAGCCAGCTCGACACGGCCAATTCAAAGGCTGAGTCTAAGCGAGATTCTCTTGCTCGCACTAGCAAACCGATGCGAATTCCAAGTATAACGCGAAGCTCAATTGCCGTAAGCAATATCGGAACGCTGCATCCGGACGCTTACAAATCTCCAGCAAAATTAGCTATATCAAAGACATTGTCATTTGCATTTGCCATCATGAGCTCCGCCATCTTCGCGTTTGCAGCACAGCACTATCTGGGGTCCTTCTTGGCGAACAACTCCCTAATGTCGCAGATTTGCCTTTCGCTAACAATGTGCGTCATAGCGAGTTTTCCAAACATGTGCTTGGGCGCTATTTCGGGACGGCTAACTTCAACGCTATCATCATTCTTCGCGGCGTTTTGCTTCCACATAGTTTCCTTCGCACTTCTAATTATTTACTTTTTATCGCCACTCCTTGGACGGGTGGAATTAAACACTCAAATTTTTAGTGCTGCTATGCCCATAGCCCGCTCCACTATTAGCGAGATTGCACTATTCAGTCCGAGCATAACAACTTATCAGACGACCATTTTATCCGATGGCCTAATCTTTCATTCCCCCAACCTAGTTCCTGTATTTTCAAGTACAGCAATCTACACCTTAGCCATAGCGTACATATTAATGATATGCTTTTCATTGCTAAGATTTGCAGGGAAATTGCAGGGTGGTTTTAAGAAAATAGGAATTCCCTTAGCCGTTGCCACCGGACTGTTGTTATTTGGCGAAGCTACCATTTCCTCATCTAGCACTTTAACGAGTTCGGCACTCGAAACTTGGCTTAACCCCGCAGCGGAACGACACAGTGCTCTGCCAGAAATCTCCTCGTATCAAATAATTAATTGGGGTTTTATATATGTTACAGCATTCGCCCTATCTATTGCGAACGCTATTTTATACCGTTTCCAAAAAGTAAGTTAAATATTTTACTTTTTGGAAACGGTATTTGTTGTTTATTGGCAAGTGCGTAAACACTTGCTGTTTATAGCATTTACAAAAATCCTTTTTGTAAATGCTATAAAACGCCGTTAAAGCCGGGCATAGTTTCTTAACTCTGGATAAACATCTTTAAATACAAACCAGCCTAGCAGTAACACTGAAGCATACATAAACAACGTAATGCCCAAGTTGTCGCCGACAAATTTTAAAACTGCCTTTTTCTTCTCGGCTTTTCCCAAAGCTGAACCTACTATATCGACATTTCCCAAGGCATCCAACAATAGATGCGAAAAAAACCCTAAAAAAGCAGCGCTGGCAATGTATAAGCGCTCCTTCCAATACAGATCCCAAAACAACAAATACGCCAGTTCAAAAAAAATAACCGCTGCTGGCATACTATGTAGCATGCCACGGTGATCGGTAAACTTTTGCAAAGCCCGCACGACAACAATCCTGGTAAACAGATACGAACCTATGGCCAGTAAAGCAATTCGAGCTATGCCGCCAGCCTTAAAACCTGGAAAAAATTCTATTATTACAACTGGCGTAACTGTAGCCAACAAAGCGCCTAGTTCCCGTGACGGAGCTCCGTTATTTGCATCTACGTCAGGAATTAACCCGCAGATAATAATCAGAGCTAACGCCAATACTGTTAGCTCTGGGTAAATATTAAAGAAAAAGACACCGCCAACAGCATATGCCGCCCCAATTGCCGCTGAAAAAGAAATATGATTTTGATAAGATGCCACAGCTATCGCGCCATTATCCCGCTGTTACAAATAACCTAATTATTGCTCTCCATATTAATAATCTATAGAATTATCAGCTGACCATGAACGAGAAAAGAGATATTTTATGAAAAAGCAAATTGGCATAGGAATTATTGGTGGAAGCGGCTATGGTTCTGGCGAGTTACTTAGGCTTTTTTGTGAACACCCTCACGTAGAGGTAGTTTCGGCAGTATCATCCTCCATGCCGGGCCAGAAAGTTAGTGATGCTCACCCGCACCTCTTGGGATTTTGCGACTACAACTTTGATGAAAAGCTAGATGAAAACTCACTCCTTTCTTATGAAAAATGTTTTATCTTTTTGGCGCTACCACACGGCAAAGCAGCCAGTGCCCTATCTCAAATAAAGTGCGTAAATGACAGCAAGGTAAAGACAATAGACCTTTCGGGTGATTTTAGACTAAAAGACAGGGCAATACACGAAAAGCATTACCACGGAGCTTTGTTTCTGGAAGAGCTTCGCAAAAATTTCGTCTACGGCCTAACTGAGCTCTTTTGCGAGCAAATTGCGTCAGCACGCTTTATCTCAAACCCGGGTTGCCTTGCCACCGCGGCCATTTTATCCGTTGCTCCACTGGCCCTAAAGGGAAAAAATATTGATGGGGATATCATTTTCGATGCCAAAACCGGCTCATCTGGGGCCGGAAGAACTCCTCAGGCAAGTATGCATCACCCCAAGCGAACTGCAAATTGTGCTGCCTATAAAATCCTTGAACACCGACACGAGGCTGAAATTTGCCAAGCTTTGGGAGATAGTTTTGACAACCAGTCGCGCACTTTTTTCGTTCCCCATTTACTGCCTACGAGCCGAGGCATTTTTATCACGAGCTACCTAAAGCTCAATAAAGATATGAGCGCAGCGGATTTATTGGATTGCTATCGCCAATATTACCAAAATGCTCCTTTCATACGACTAGTTAAGGGTTCTCCCGAATTGCAAAATGTAGTAGGAACAAACTTTTGCGACATTTCATTAGTGTCGCGAGGGAGGCAGGTCGTAGCTATGGCGGCACTCGATAATTTAGTAAAGGGAATGGCAGGACAGGCCATTCAAAACATGAACATCATGAGTGGGTTGCCTGAAGATTTGGGTCTTAGAAAACCGGCGCTGGGAATTTAGGGGAAGGCGAATGAACGACTTAAAGGAAACAAAAACTAGCAATTTATCGCCATTATTAGAGGTTTATGCTCAATACCCGTTTGAGCTAGAGCGGGGCGAGGGCATTTATGTCTACGACACAAACGGCAAGCGCTATTTAGACTTTTACGGCGGACACGCCGTTTCTTTATTGGGACACTCTCCGCGCCAAGTGCTCGATGCCATAAAAACTGCCGGTGAAAAGCTGATGTTCTATTCCAACCTAGCGCGCATTCCCATTCGCGAGAAAGCTGCCGCCATGCTCCTGGATTTTGCGGATGCTCGTCGCCATCAGGTGTTCTTCTGTAACTCCGGCGGCGAGGCTAATGAAAACGCCCTAAAAGTCGCCATCAAGAATACTGGCCGCTCAAAAATAGCGTCTTTTGTCGGTAGCTTCCACGGTCGAACTCTGCTTGCTATAGCCGCTACCGATAAACCTGCTTGGCACGATTATTTGAGAGAAAGAATCGGAGAGGTCGTGCGTTTAAAGCCCAACAACGCCGATGACTTAAAAACCATCGACGACAAAACCGCCGCAGTAATTTTAGAACCAATTCAAAGCATTGGCGGAGTTACTGAGTTTGATCGGGATTTCTTAAAGGCTCTGCGCGAGCGCTGCGACCAGGTAGGTGCTTATCTAATTTTCGATGAGGTGCAAACTGGCATGGGACGAACGGGCATTCCATTTGTGTCGCGCTTTTCAGGCGTTTCGCCCGATATGACCACACTTGCCAAGGGACTTGCGGCTGGCTTTCCCATCGGTGCTCTTATCATGGCTGAACACGTAAGTGGCAAGCTCAAAGTTGGCGATCTTGGTGCCACCTTTGGCGGTGGCCCAATGGCCATGGCAGCCATGATGGCAACGATAGAATCGATTAAGGAACAAGACCTTGTACAAAACGCTAGAAAAATAGGCGATTATGTGCGAGAAGTATTTGCCATTAAGGAAGTTGCCGAAGTGCGCGGCCGCGGCTGTTTGCTGGGCCTAAAGCTCCATCGCGAAGCTAAGCCAGTTCAACAAGACCTATTTAAGCAGGGAATTATTGTAGGCCTTTGTTCGGATCCACAAATCGTGCACTTGTTACCACCACTAACTACTGAAAAAGAACACGTAGATGCGCTGAAGGCAGCTTTGCTAAAAGTGCTTTAGCTAAGGAGCACTTTTATAGCATTTACAAAAAGGATTTTTGTAAATGCTATAAACAGCAAGTGCGCAAGCACTTGCCAATAAACAACAAATACCGTTTCCAAAAAGTAAAATATTTAACTTACTTTTTGGAAACGGTATAGTAGTAACTGCAAAAATCCCCGCAAAATGAGTCCCGAATGCAAAAACCTAGTCTATAACGCACGATAAATTTAGCTGCGCTAATAGAGTCTTTTGTCATCCATTCTTTCTGGCAAAGTAGGTTTTTTCGCCAGCTCGCATTCCCAAAGTCCCTCCTCCCATGGCAAAACATCTACCGAACCAAACTTGAGTCTCTCTTTTCCATTATATAGACATACTGGTCTAGACCCCGATATATCAGCGCTTAGCTTACTTAAGTTAGTAAGCTGCTCGGCGCGAACATTAGTAGCAGACTTAATTTCGATACAAAGCGTTATAGATCCAGCACGCTCAACAATAAGGTCGATCTCCGCACCATCTTTAGTGCGCAAATAGCTCATTTGATATTGCTCCCTTCTATACTCTAGCGCCGCCCGAATCTGGGTAATAATAAACGCCTCAAATAGATCCCCATAATACGAGGTGGATGGATTAATGTTAATATTAAGTTGTTTATGTAAAGCTCTAGCGACTCCGTTATCAAACCAATAAAATTTAGGACTAATCCTCTGACTCTTGCGAATAGATGCGTGAAACGCATCCAGCTTAAAGCCTAGCAAAGTATCTTCGATAATTTCAAAGTAATTTCGCACGTTCGAAGGATCCGTTGAAATGTCGGCGGCTATACTTGCTGCATTGATAACTTTTGCGTTCATTTGCGCTGCCGCTTGAAGAAAGCGGCGAAAAGGCGGCAGATTCCTCACTATCTGCTCTGCAATGATTTCCTCCTGCACGTAGGTATCGGCGTAAGCCTGGAGAAAGTCACTCCTCTCTTCATCGGTTTTTAATAAACATAACTCCGGAAGTGTTCCCCATCTCATTGCAGAATTTAAAGAGAAGTCATTACCAAGCTCCGAAAATAATAGAGGGAACAATCTATAAACAGATGCTCGCCCAGCGAGAAGGTTCGCTGCACCTCGCTTAAGCTTTCGAGCACTAGAGCCGGTTAAAGCAAAAACGGCGTTTTGCCTTTGGATAGACATATGGGCTACGTCCAGCAGGGCCGGAACTCTCTGCACTTCGTCGATTACAATAAGTTTACCAGCCTTGATGTGTGGTTCCATCATGGCCGTTAAGTCGGCGGGATAAGCCTGAAGATGCTCAAAAACCCGAGGATTGAGTAGATCGACGAAATAAGCCTCCTCTTCCTTAAGACTTCGCTGCAACAAGGTACTTTTTCCCGTAGCTCGCGCGCCAAAGAGAAAAAAACTCCGCGTTTTCAATATATTAATAGCCCGAGGGTACATAATCTCGAAATATACGACATTTCGGGATTACGATCAATAAAATTCGGCGACTATCAATTTTCGCCGCATCTTAGCCTCGGAGGC
>JADLFC010000118.1 GCA_020845775.1 Deltaproteobacteria bacterium | reverse complement strand
TATTAATACCAGCTAATTCTGCAACTACCGGTTGCAGTTTTGATGCATTAGAATAATGGCACCCGCCCTATGACATTTCAGGTAAATTTTGGAGCTTTCTTGAAATGTCAAAAGTGTTATGGGGTGGGAGATGGGACTCGAACCCACGACAGCCGGGACCACAACCCGGTGCTCTACCAACTGAGCTACACCCACCATAAATCGCTCGCAACGAACTCAGCGTTTGTGACACTAAGTCACGTCAATTGTCAATGCTACCGGCGGCAATGCTAACCAAATCGCCTAACTCAAGACTTAAGGCGTTCCTTAGCTCTAGCTCAGTAACGACAGCCCTTAAATCGGAAGGCGAACAACTAAGCTTCTCCACGAGGTTGTCAAAAGGACATATTTTACATTCATGCAAGGTTTTTAACAATGACGATGCGAGATTTTTCCAAGACGGGGGTAACTGCTCCAATAATTCGGTAGCCACACCGCTAGAAACTGGCACTTCCGACCTAAACTCGCCAATTGCAACACTTGGCTTTAAGTGGCTAAACCTAGGAATAGAGTCGTAAATGTCGTCTACCGACGTTATTAAATATGCCCCCTGCTGAATTAGCTTGTTAGCCCCTTTGCTATTCGGACTATCTATTGGCCCAGCAACGCACATAATTTCTCGCCCTTGCTCGGCCGCAAGCCTAGCCGTAATCAAAGCTCCACTCTTAACATTAGCCTCAACGACAATTACGACATCGCTAAGCCCACTTATTATCCGGTTTCTAAGCGGAAAAGTATAGCGACTCGCTGGCTCATACAAGCTAAACTCACTCAGCAAAGCACCGCCCTCGTCTAACAATTTGCGCGACAAATAACAGTTCGTTGACGGGGCTACCCGCAATACCCCAGAACCCAAAACCGCAATCCCTACATAAGCATTTTTAGCAAATCCACTGCGAGCAGCAATAGCACCTCTCAACGCACCTTCATGAGCAGCCGCATCAATTCCCAAAGCTAATCCACTCACAACAGTAGCCCTATCACTCACAATATCCCTCGCCAGACGCTCGGCAGTGCGAAGGCCATAAGACGTCGCCTGTCTCGACCCAACAATTGCAACAAACAAGCTGTCGTCCACATCATTGATATACGATGGCAACACCCCTCTCACATAAAGCACAGGCGGCGGATCATACGTCCTGAGCAAACGGAGCGGATACTGCGGATGAGCTAAGGTGAGCAATTGAATATTTTGCCTTCTTGCCGCCACTAGCTCACTGCTAGCAAACTCCCAGGCATCCTCTCCCACCATATTTAAAAGCACCTCAAGCTGAGCTAAATCCGCCTCTAAAAATAAGCGAAGCGCATTCGATTGCATCACGCGACCCGCACCAGAAGTCCTGCCAATGGCAATTAATAAATAACATAGTATTTCGTTGCTACAAACGGCACGCTCGCTCAGCGTTTTACAGGATTGTTCTTTCCCAATTTCACTAAGGGTTCGCAAAATTCGCGCTACTTTATTACTCATAACCTCGCTTTCTTTAGTTGTCTGCTGAGAGAACGGTGGATTCTCTGCTGGCTAATTAAAATCTTTACATTTGTCTTGCTCATCTATTATCGGAAAAGTTATTGAGTACTATTCATGAAAATAGACTGAGTATTCCAAATGGGAAGGCTATATGGACAAGAAAGACGATTTATACACATCTTCACTTCTTTCGTTTGACGAACCAGAAACTAAAGAGGAAACGAAGGTAGACAATAAAGCGTCAAAAGAAACATCCGAAACTAAAAATGCACCGATAAATATTCCCATACAAATCGATGAACATAACAAGAGCAACGTTAAAAATAACGAAACTGCCTCAACCTCTCCTAGCGAAGCCACAGAAGGAAACGAAGCTAAGTCTAACGGCGAAATAATAGACAAAAAACGCGAAGAGGAAATTCTAAAAAAAGCATTTGATAAACCGCTAAACTTTGACAGCCACACCTTAAACGCGCGCCATCTTAGAGAGCGCGGCCAAGAATCGCAAGACGACGAGGAAGACACAAATCCCAAAAGCGACTGGCCAATCCTAGTTTTTGCTGCCGTCTTAGTAATAGTAATAGTTGCCTGCGGAATATTTATCGCTCGAGGCATGTTCACAAAACCAGATAAAGACAAGGAACTTGATATTGAGAAACTCATCAAAACACAACAGTCTATCTTAGCTAAGCCAAGCGCCGAAAAAGTGGCCGAAGACGAGGCGACAATGGCAAGAGCGGAAGAACGACTAGATATTCCAAGCGGCAAATGGATGGGAGAGTTAAAGGAAAACGAAATTACAATCAACACTACCGCTAACAGCTCGGCCGATAATATTAAAATCACGTTTCAGATAGCAGCCGAAGAAACTGCAAAACTTACCCCTATGGAGATAGTTCAGAAAAAGAAAAGAGCTCCTTGGCTCGCGCGTTTTGAAAACGATGCGCTGCTAATCGAAATACCGGCAAACGCGCCAAGCAATAACAAACCTTTACCTTCCTTTCCTTTTAACACAAGTGCTAATGGACGAGCATATTTAAAGGACGATGCCGGTGCTTTGCGTCTCCCAGCAACTATTGACGTCGAGGGCGTAGTCGACATCCAAGCAAAAGAAATAAGAGGAAAGTGGAAAATCGCCCAGGAAGGAGGCAATAAAGAAGATAACCTCAATAACTTTGCACGACGAAAGGATAATGTTACATTTGAGTTCTTTTATCAGGGGAAGTTCTTGGCACAATTCAAAGAAGGACCACAAGAAAACCCCGACACACAGGCCCAAGCAGACGAGCGAAGCGAGTCTGAAAAGATCCAAAGCAAGTAGTTTTGCATTAGTGTTTTTAGAATCACGGCTATTTCAATTTAATAAGTAGACATAAATGAGTCCAAATAAATTCTCAATACCAACTAAACGCAAGACAAAAATCGTAGTAACCATTGGCCCAGCCTCGAGTTCAGCAGAAGTCATTAGAAAACTAATTGGTGCTGGAATGAACGTAGCAAGGCTAAACTTTTCGCATGGTAGTTATGCCGAACACGAGGCTGTTTTAAATCACGTTCGCAACGAAGCAGCTAATTTAGGGCAACACGTCGCTGTCATGGTTGATCTCTGCGGCCCCAAGGTCCGAATCGGCGCAGTTAAAGGTGGAGAAATTATTCTTAAAGAGAACGACAATATTTTATTGTCACATTTCGATGGAAGCACTGGCAATCACAAAACTTTATACGTCGAAGCATTCGACCCACGCGAGGTGATGAAGGTCGGAGAAACAGCTCTTCTTGCCGACGGACGAATCGAATTAAAGGCAGAAGAGGTAACTTCAAAGGGCGTGCGCTGTCGCATATGCGCCGGTGGGATAGTGCGTTCTCGTTCCGGAATAGCCGTTCCAGATTCGACGTTAAATCTTCCCTGCATCACAGATAAGGATTTAAGCGATATCGCGTGGGCTACTGAGCACGAAGCAGATTACATTGCCCTTTCCTTTGTCTCGAACGTGCGCGACGTGCTCCGCCTGCGAGAGATTGTAAGGTCAAGAAATAGCAGTAGTCACATAATTGCCAAAATCGAGCGCGCGAGCAGCCTGGATAATATTAACGAAATAATAGAAGCTAGCGATGCCGTCATGGTGGCGCGAGGAGATCTAGGACTTGAACTGCCTTTTGCCCGCGTTCCATTGGCACAGAAATTAATTATCGAAACTGCAAATTATCACGGAACACCCGTCATCACCGCAACGCAAATGCTTCAATCCATGGTCACCGAGGTGCGACCCACTAGAGCCGAGGTTAGCGATGTTTGCACAGCCGTTAAGGACGGCACAGACGCCGTCATGCTTTCAGAGGAAACCGCAGTTGGAAAATACCCAGTACATGTCGTTGAGACATTGGACAAGATTTTGGTGGAAGTCGAGGCAGGATTCGAATTTGAGGAATATAAACCTCGCCTAAAAGGCGCCGATCGCGAGACTGTAGCAGATGCCATTTGCTATGCAGCTTGCGGTGCTGCAAACAAGGTTGGCGCATCGGCTATTCTAGCATGCACGCAATCGGGCCATACTGCACAACTAGTCGCAAAATACCGACCGCAACAAGCTCTATTTGGCGCAACGTCGGAAAAAAAGGTGCTTGCTAGAATGGCGCTCTATTGGGGAGTTTATCCAGTTCTATTTTCCATCCACGAGGAACACATGACAGAGGCAGAAGTAGTTTCAGCTATGATTACAGTAAGAGATCAATTTGGCCTTAAACCCGGCTCTCGCGTTGTGGTAACAGCCGGACTGAGGGCCAAAAAATCGGGGACGACGTCGTTAATGGAAATTCGCGAAATTCCTCGCTAGTTACATAAACTAGCTAATTTTTGGCTTCTTCTAGCAATTTCTTTTACTTCGGCCAATTGCGTGTCGATACATCTGGCATATGGGACTAAACCTCGAGTATATAGGCGCCAATTGAAAGTATGCCCAAATCTACCATGGCATGAGAGATCCATGCACCAACTAAGCTCTTATGCCTTAAATACATCATACTCCAACATATCCCTCCAGCCCCAACTATAAAACCAAAAACCAAGGCCCACGAAGTAGGGAAATAGCGCGAAAGCACAACTACATGATGCGCCGCAAACGCAGCTCCCGCAAATACATGTGCCATCACCGGACTACTAGTAACCCTCAGAAGTCCACCAAAGACAAACCATCGCCAATAATACTCTTCAATTAAGGAATGCACTAAAGACAAGAATAGCGAAAACTCGAGGTAGTAATCGCTAACTCCTAGCTCCCTTACCTTAACGGCTATGCGCGGCGTCGCTTGGCTAACCAAATCAAAAAAAAACACTTGCCACAACAAGACCATTCCCAACACCACTAGCGCACCAAACGCCACGCCCTCAGACATTGTTTTCCGATCAAAATCCCCTAAAGAAAATCTCGACAACTCACCTCGCAAAACAAATCTAAACGCTAAGATTGGCCAAAGAACAGTAAACGACTTAGCCAATACATAGAGAACGCGCGCAAAAGCGTCTTCGGTATAAACGAAATAGTAAAGCGAGGCAACAAACGGCAGAAACATTGCGGGGAGCAGAACAGCTACTAGTCTTTTCTTGGAAGAAATCATTTGTCCAACGACCCTCACCTCAAAACTCAGGCTAACCTGTGCGCTTCCCAGCAATCGTTATCCTTGCAGGGTACTTGTCTAAATACGATTTCAGGGCTTTCCCGCGATGATGAAGCTCGCCCATTTGTCCTGCGACAAGCTCCTTTCGCCGATCGACAATTGCTAAAACAATTCTGTGACTTTCATCGAGCTTAGCTAGCAATGCGCGAATGCTTGATCTTTCGTCATCAGAAAATGCACTCCCATCTCCCAAGGGAGCAGCTCCAACAAAAGCTGCCTGCCATTTTTCTAAGCTATCTAAATAAACGCCTACTTCTTGGACTAGACTATCGAGATCGACGCCTTCGGGTAGGCTCCCAATACAGGAGCATAATTTTAAGAGGTTCTCAATGTCAGACTTGGTTTTAGAAAAATCCAAAGACATTCCAAAAATTACTTGTGAATATCGAACTGCGCTGGATAAGTGACAAAACTCGCAGTCGCCGCCTCAAACATTTTGCAAAGCTCAGCAGTATCCACCGTTGTCAAACTCGCCATCTTGCGCACGAGAATACTATTCTTCAAATCTTCTCGCGTAAGGCGAATCATGTATTTCGTAGCGACCTTGTAGTAGATTGACTCTAAATCGACGAGTCTAATACTGCTCTTCCCAGTAGTGGAATCGATGATATCCCCAAAGGGAAGCGGAGCAAGCTCGTTTGAGCGCCGCGTAATCATGGCTCCACTGCCGCCATTCAAGAGAAAATCAATTACCCCATACCCAAGCTGCCTAGTGTATTCTCGGTCAAACGGAATAGGTCTAACACAGCGAAGCTCGTAGCCAACATTCTTATCCACCGCTACTAAATCGAGCCCAAGCTGCTTAAAGCGACTTTTTATACACTTGCGCAAAACTCCACCAAGATCAATCTCGGCGAAGCGGATATTGCCATGAGGATCCCGCTCGACATTTGCAAACTCTGGCACCGAAGCTGGATCAATTAGCTCAGCTAAACCTTCAGCTAGAACCGCCACCCCATGCGGCCTACCTGCCACTAATCGCTTAAGCGCAGACCCAACGATTATGTCAGCAATTAAGCCAATGGGAATTTTCTTGTAGCCAAATTCCTCTGGAATGAGAGTTAACGTAGCCCCAGCAGAGACACCTATCCCTAAAGCCAGATGCCCTGCCTTGCGCCCCATCGCAACGACTAGATACCATCGCCCGGTGGTTTTAGCATCGACCATCAAAGTCTCGACAATTTCAGTTCCCGCCTCCCTGGCAGACTGGAATCCAAAAGTACTGGCCTTATCGGGAAGAGGCAAATCGTTGTCGATGGTTTTCGGAACGTGCGCAACAGCAATCTCATTTTTTGCGGCCTCTGCTATTGCCGCTGCACTACTTACAGTATCGTCGCCGCCAATGGTCACTAAGTATCCAACGCCAAACGAACGCAAGGCTTCTACCACCTGCGATACGCCGTCTGCGCTAGAACGCGGATTTTCGCGCGAAGTTCCCAAAATAGAACCTCCATCGCGATCAATGCTAGATACGTCATCAATCGTTAGCTCGCGAAGACAACTGGAATCGCCTTTTACAAGGTAATGAAACCCGCGCTGAACTCCATAGACGGTGTGCCCTCGATTTATGGCCTCAATTGCTGCGGCACTTATTACCCCATTAATCCCTGGGGCTGGCCCACCACCAACTAAAATTGCAACTGATTTTTTTTCCTGAGACATCACGCTGCTGTTACGTTAAATCCACAATCTACATAATGAACTTCACCCGTAACAGCTGATGAAAGATCGCCCAACAAATAAACCGCCGACTTGCCAACATCTTCAATACTAGTCATACGACCAAGCGGCGCACGCGCCTCAAATGCCGACACCAACGACCGAAAGTCGGAAATTCCCGAAGCAGCCAAAGTCTTAATGGGGCCAGCAGAAATTGCGTTCACTCTAACATTCTTTGGGCCCAGCTCAACCGCTAGCTCTCTTACACAAGCCTCCAACGCCGCTTTGGCTATTCCCATAACCTTGTACTGGGGAACCACCTTTTCGGCGCCATAATAAGAAAGCGTAAGCACCGACCCGCCCTGAGGCATTAAATCCAAGGCTCCGCGCGTGACGGCAATTAACGAATAAGCACTAACGTCCAGAGCCAAAGAAAAACCAGCTCTGCTCGTGTCGACAAAGTCTCCCTTCAGATCATCTCCATTTGCGTAGGCAACCGAATGAACGACAAAGTCAAGTTTACCCCAAGCCTCTTTAACTTGAGAATAAAGAGACGATACTTGTTCATCGCTTTGGACGTCGCAAGACAATATTAACTCGGCACCAATCGACTCGGCGAGAGGTCGCACCCTTTTTTCTAAGGCGCCATTTAGATATGTAAAGCCAAGTTCAGCACCATGCTCATGACAACACTGAGCTATGCCCCAGGCAATACTTCGGTGATTCGCAACTCCAAAAATTAAGCCCTTTTTACCCTCAAGCAGTTTCATTTACGGCATCAACTCCGCTAACAGAACCAATGCTTGCATCGCTTGCTGCCTCTCCACTAGTAGTATCGAGCTTCGCAATGCGACGCGTGCGTTTACTAGGTTTAGAAATAACTGTTCCACCTTCCACAAATTCGATAACCGCCATCTCTGCGTTATCGCCAGCTCTACGTCCATCGAGCCTCTTTCCACGTGGATCCTTGCGTCCACGAATGACGCGTGTATACCCGCCGCTCCGCTCAGAGAACATAGGCGCAATTTCAGTAAACAACTTATGCACCGCAGTTTCCTTTTGCTTATTACCCATCTCGTGCCTAGACACAGGCATCAAAAATCCCATGGCCTGCCGCCTAGCATTTAGAGTATTCTTCTTGCCTAAAGTCACTAGCTTATCGGCAACTCGCTTTAACTCCTTCGCCTTCGGCAATGTCGTCTCGATGCGATTGTGAAGAATGAGCCCCGTGGCAAGATTCCTCAAAAGCGCGCGCCGATGCGAGGAATTTCTGTTAAGCTTTCGATATGATTTCCTATGATTCACGTAAGCACCCTAACTAGCTAATACCACATTCAAAACTAATTGCTCGCAGACGAACTGCTCTCTGTCATTCTTTCTAGCATATCTCGCGCCGGAAAACCTTCGAGCTTCATGCCTAAATTTAGATTCATTTCACCCAAAATTTCCTTAATTTCGCTAAGGGATTTTCGTCCAAAATTCTTCGTCCTTAGCATCTCAGCCTCCGACCTTTGAACTAGCTCTCCAATGTACTTGATGTCCGAGTTCTCTAGACAATTTGCAGATCGCACACTTAACTCTAGCTCGTCAATGCGACGGAACAAGTTCTCATTAAACCTAGGCTTGTGTTCCTCAGTCACCTTCTTTTCTGGCTCCTGCGCTACATCTTCAGTGCCTACAAATACCCCTAGCTGATCTCTGAGGATATAAGCCGCACCCTGTAAGGCATCTTCCGCCGATAGGCTTCCGTTTGTCCAAATTTCCAAGGTCAACTTATCGTAATCCGTTCTCTGGCCAACACGAGCACCTGAAACTACAAAGTTCACCTTCTTAACCGGGGAAAACAATGCATCTAAAGCTATAGTACCTAGTGGTGCACTCTCTTCTTTGTTCAACTCAGAAACTACATAACCTCGCCCAACTCGCGCAGTGAGCTCAATTACTAGGCTGCCATCTTCATTAAGTGAAGCAATGTGTAAGTCGGGATTGACAATGCGCACAGCTGGGTCGCCACCGATTGCACCCGCCCTAACATCGCCCTTCCCTCTAACCTCAAGGCGCAGCTCTGCATGATCTTTATCCTTAATATCCACTACGACTTGCTTGAGATTGAGAACTATCTCCGTAACGTCCTCAATGCAACCAGGAATAGTAGAAAACTCGTGCTTAACGCCATCGATTCTCGCCGAGGTAATCGCCGCTCCTGGCAATGAGGACAGTAGAATTCTGCGCAAGCTATTGCCTAAAGTAGTGCCATACCCACGCTCAAGCGGCTCAATTACAAACTTCCCATAATCTGCCGATGATTCATCGAGCTCAACTCTTCTAGGTTTAATCAGCTCTTTAATTACATTTCGTTGCATAATTATTTCACCCGTACGGCCCCACTATGCCAATTCACCAATTCAAACTAATAACAAATGTGAACTTTACTTCGAATACAATTCTACGATTAACTGCTCGTTCATTGGATGTGTCAACTGCTCGCGCGCCGGTAAAGTTCTCACCGTAACTCTGTAATTCTCTTTGTTGAGTTCAAGCCAATCAGGCACACGACGACTCGTCACCTGAGTTAACGACTCATTGACGCGCCCTATGCTCCTGCTCTTCTCGGCAACTTCGATCACGTCTCCAACATTAGCACAACAAGATGGAATATTGACCGACTTACCATTTAGCAACACATGCCCATGTGCAATAAACTGCCGCCCTTCACGGCGAGACGAAGCAAACCCTGCACGGTAGACTATGTTGTCTAGTCTTCGCTCCAGCAAGCCCAATAAATTTTCACCGGTAACTCCTTTTAGCCGATCTGCCCTTGCAAAGGTAGTCCTAAATTGCCTCTCCAACAAGCCGTACATGCGCTTTACCTTCTGCTTCTCTCGCAGCTGCAAGCGGAATTCTGAAAATCTACCACGCGCACGGACATGAACCCCTGGTGGCGAATCTCTGCGTTCCATCGCGCATTTATTCGAATAACATCGCTCTCCCTTAAGGAAAAGCTTCTCCCCCTCTCGACGACATAAGCGACAACTCGCTCCTGTATAACAAGCCATATGCTACCTCAATTGCAGAAAAATAATCCTCATTCGCCTACATTAACGCTATATCACTATATCCCTATACGCGACGACGCTTAGGAGGCCTACAACCATTGTGCGGAACCGGCGTTACATCGCGAATAGATGTAACGGCAAGACCCGCTGATTGCAATGCCCTGAGAGCAGATTCCCGCCCTGTCCCAGGCCCCTTTAAAAACACCTGCGCAGATCGCATTCCCTGCTCAATAGCGGCCTTTGCTGCTGCGGCAGCTGTTATCTGCGCTGCAAACGGAGTTGATTTTCTCGAACCCTTAAAACCATGGCAACCAGCGCTTGACCAACTTACGACATTGCCAGATGGATCGGTCAATGTAACTATAGTGTTGTTAAACGTCGCATGAATGTGCGCTACGCCAATCGGCACATTTCTCTTCTTTGCCTTACTCTTGCGCTTCTTGGTAGTTATCTTTTTCTCTTGCATGAAAAGCTCTCTCTACTGCTCCTTAAAAATATAAACTCTACTTCTTAGTGGCCTTCTTCTTACCAGTAATCTGGCGTCCTCGAGGACCCTTCCTGGTTCTAGCGTTTGTTTTCGTGCGTTGACCTCTTACAGGCAAACCGCGCTTATGGCGCAACCCCCTATACACACCGAGATCCATTAGGCGCTTAATGTTAGCCATCACTTCACGACGCACGTCGCCCTCCACGGGACAAGTCGCTTCTATCACCTTGCGAATTTGCCCAACTTGCTCCTCCGAAAGCGCATCCGTCCGGGTATTTAGGTCTATCCCTGCCTCGGCTAAGATTTTTTTTGAAGTAGCTCGACCGATTCCAACAATGCTGGTTAATCCTACCTCAATACGCTTATTTCGCGGCAAGTCTACACCTGCTATACGCGCCATATCACTATTACTCCCTCGTTACGGTTATTAAGCTCTTATCCCTGTCTCTGCTTGTGTTTAGCAGTCCTGCTACAAATAACAAAAACCACTCCGCGGCGTTTTACCACGCGACAGTACTCACACATTTTTTTAACTGAGGCTCTTACTTTCACTAGTTACCCCTCCTAAAACAAACAATCCCTCAAATTCATGGCCTACTTAAAACTACTGGCTCAGCTTCTGTAACGGCGATCGAATGCTCCCAGTGCGCCGCCAAACTCCTATCCTTAGTCACCGCTGACCAGCCATCCTCCAAAACTTCAACCTCATAGGAACCGGCAGTCACCATCGGCTCAATCGCTAAAACCATACCAGCTCTAAGCTGCTCGCCCTGTCCACGTTTCCCAAAATTTGGGACATGGGGAGGTTCATGCATCTTCCGTCCGATTCCGTGACCAACAAACTCTCGAACAACCCCAAATCCATTGCTCTCGACCCTGCGCTGCACAGCAGAGGAAATATCTCCCACATACTTGCCGCAGCGACATTGCAGTATCGCATCCTCCAAAGCCTCGGCAGTCACCGAGATCAGCTTCGCTGCAGCTTCCGAAATTTCTCCAACCGGAACCGTTACAGCTGAATCCCCGAAAAACCCCTCGTAACAACAACCATAATCGATGCTCAATACGTCGCCCTCTTTGAGGGGAACATCGTTGGGAATACCATGAACGATGCACTCGTTTACGGAAGCACAGATTACTGCTGGAAATGGCCTAACCTCACCAACTCCAGGATAGCCGAGAAATGCTGGCTTTGCCCTTGCTGCCAGCGTCATCTCTAGGGCCTTTTCGTTTAGTTCCGCAGTCGTTATGCCTACGCGAACCATTTCTTTCAACGCGCATAAAACATCGTAAACAATCATGTTTGCGCGTCGCATGACGTCGATATCTGCTTTGGATTTTAGCATTATCGACTTCACTAACTATGCACTACTCTTGCTATCCTGGCGCTAACTTCCTCTATATTTCCACATCCGTCGACTCGATCCAGTAATCCACGCTCCTCGTAATAACTGACCAATGGCGCCGTATCTCGCTGATATACCCTTAGGCGCTCGAGCTGCACCGCTTCCGCATCATCACTCCGCGCTTCTCTGCCACGACGGCTAGTCAACCTCTGCGCTAAAACATCAGAATTCACGTCAAAAAGCAATACCCTAGGGACATCTTCGCCTAAATCTTCATAAATAGTCTCCAACGCCTCGGCCTGACCCAAGGTTCTAGGGAAACCATCCAGCACGTAGCCCTTTTCGCAGTCCGGTCGGTCTATCCGTTCACGGATAAGCTCAATCATCAGGTCATCTGGAACTAAGGCTCCCTCATCCAGGATTGACTGCACCCGACGCCCCAAAGCACTGCCCTCTTGCACTGCCAGGCGCAAAATATCTCCCGTGCTAATATGAACCAAACCATACCTTTCAGACATGAGTTTAGCCTGCGTGCCCTTTCCAGAGCCTGGCGGTCCCAATAATATCAAGCGCTTGCGTCCCAGCATAAATAATACTTATCGCTGAATTAATTTACCACGCCCAGGCCCGCCACCTCTTGCCATAGCCCGCATCTTGCCTGGGCTCTTGGTCATGAAATCCTCGTAGTTCCTCGCCACTAAATGCGACTGCATCTGACTAACCGTATCCAAAATAACGCTCACCACGATCAAAACAGCCGTCCCGCCAAAGAAATATGTAAAAGACTGCGCACCCATTTCAGAGTAAAACACCGTAGGAACGATACAGATGACGCATACGTAAAGAGCTCCCCAAATAGTAAGGCGGTTTAAAACGCGATACAGAAAATCCGAGGTTTCCTTGCCGGGTCGAACAGTGGGGATAAAACCGCCATTCTTTTTTAAATTTTCAGCAATTTTTTCCGGATCGAAGACTAAAGCCGTATAAAAATAGCAGAAGAAGACAATCAATAAAGCAAAAACCAGCTCATACCCAAAAGTGGCAGGAGTTAAAAAGCCAACCACTCCTTTAAGCCACTCTGCATTACTTACCTGCGCTATCGTCGCTGGAACAATTAAAAGCGAAGAGGCAAAAATTGGTGGTATTACTCCGGCCGTATTTAACTTAAGCGGCAGATGCTGTGTAGTGGCCTGCGTCATCCTATTTCCGCCCAGCGCACGCTTTGGATACTGAATTGGGATGCGACGCTGCGCTCGTTCTACATAAACTATTAAATAAATAGTAGCTAATGCAAATATTAAAAGCACTAACATAGAAAGCGGATTCAACTCTCCAGTCTGTGTAAGAGCCAGTGTGCCCGCCATAACAGATGGCATTCTAGCTATGATGCCGGCCGAGATAACCAAACTTATGCCATTGCCAATTCCCCGCTCGGTAATCTGCTCGCCCAGCCACATTATAAAAGCTGACCCGGCAGTTAAGGTGCACATAGTAATGATCCTAAACGACCAGCCTGGATGAGCTGCAATGCCTTGACTTTCGAGACCAATGCTAATCATGAGGCTTTGAACCATGGCCAGTATCACTGTCCCAATTCGCGTGTAAGTGGTTATTACGCGCCGACCATGCTCACCTTCCTTAGAAAGTGCCTCCAATCGCGGAACGCTCGCCTGCAATAGCTGCATGATAATCGACATGCTTATATACGGAGCTATCCCCAAGGCCAGAACTGAAGAATTCTCCAGCGCTCCGCCGGAAAACATATTGGCCAAACCAAATAATGTGCCAGATGCTCTTTGAAACAAATTTTTTAGCTGCTCGGCATCAATTCCAGGAGTCGGAACGAATACTCCAATGCGATACACAATCAACATCGCCAGGGAAAAAAACACCCTGCGACGAAGTTCGGGTATTTTAGCCGCGTCCTGAAATGCCCCTATCATTGAGATTTCCTCGGAAATTCTTAAAATATAACGCCTACCGCACTACGCGCACTACGCCGCCATTTTTTTGGATCTCAGCTGCCGCTGACTTACTAAACGCGTGTGCCTCGACGACAAACTTCACAGATAGTTGCGATCCACCAGTAATTTTCACCTTGCGACCACGCCTCCGCGGGAAACCTACCTCTGCGAGCGTCTCCAAAGTAACCTCTCCCCCGCCAGGCGACATCGCCGCTAGCTCTTTAAGCGATATTAGATCGAAAACGTTTACCTCTTTTACCTTCTTCCTAGACGTAAAGCCAGTTTTGGGCAGACGTCGATGCAGAGGCATCTGCCCTCCCTCAAACCCTGCTGGTATACTACTGCCCGACCGAGCTGTCTGCCCCTTACCACCCCTACCACATGTCTTACCATTTCCCGATCCCTCGCCAATTCCGAGTCTCTTACGCCGCTTGCGCGAGCCAGGATTGGGAGACAAACTAGATAAAGAACAAATATTACTCTGCATTCTTTCCAAGCTCCTTGACCATTACGAGATGATCGACCACTCTCAACATTCCACGAATTTCTGGCGTCAACCTATGCTCAACTACCATGCCAATTCGTCCCAACCCCAACGAACGAAGCGTCTTACCTTGAGCAGGCTTGCGACGTATGATACTTCCAGTTTGCTCGATAATCACTGTCTTTTCAGTCATACTAATTCACATCCCCTAGGTGCTAGCCATTTCTCTAGCAGCAGATGATACCAATTCGAGAGACTTACCTCTCCTCGTAGCCACTTCTTCAGGACTCTCTAGCTGCAATAATCCATCAAATACCGCCGCCAACACATTATGCGGATTCTGCGAACGTAGCGACTTAGTTAAGATATCATGTACACCAACTTTTTCTAAAACACTTCGCGAAGCACTGCCTGCTATTACCCCAGTACCAGGCGATGCAGGTTTTAGCAAAACTCTAGCTGAACCAGATTTTCCAAGAACTTCGTGAGGTATGGTCTTGCCTACCAAAGGCACCTTAATGAGGCTTTTCCTAGCCGCTTCACCACCCTTGCGAATAGCATCGGGAACCTCGTTGGCTTTCCCCAGACCATAACCAACATGGCCTTTTTCGTCTCCGCATACGACCAAGGCGCTGAAGCTAAACCTTCGGCCACCTTTAACTACCTTTGCAACGCGATTAATGAAAACCACCTTATCTTCAAGTTCCCCACACTGCGAAGCTGTAATTTTGCGATGTGCCGGTCTTGAATATTTCGCACCCATTTTAGAACTTCCCTCAATAAATAATTCCAATCCTTAGCTAAACAACTAAGGTCAACACTTTTAAAAAAATCTAAAAATCTAAACCGCCTTCCCTAGCGCCCTGTGCTACCGCGGCAACTCGCCCGTGATACACATAACCATTGCGATCGAAAACAATCCTACTTATTTCTTTGGCCTTCGCCAGTTCGGCTATTTTCTGCCCTAATTCTTTAGCACCGTCGACACTACTACGCTTCGATACAGTGTCGGCCATGGACTTTGTAGACGCCGATACTATCACCTTTGCCGACTCATCCGATATGAGCTGCGCATATGTATAACGCAAGCTTCTAAAAACACATAGCCGTGGCCGAGCATCGGAGCCCCTAATTTTTTTTATCGCCGATGATTTGCTTCGCTTAGTCTTAGAGCGACCGCCTGCCTTCTTGCTCATGACAACTCCCTATTTCTTGCCTGCCTTACCAGCTTTTAGCTTTACTACTTCGTCCCTGTACCTAATCCCCTTGCCCTTATATGGCTCAGGTGGCCGTATTCTCCTAATCCTAGCCGCCACTTCGCCAACTTGTTGTCGATCGACTCCCTCAAGCTTGACGAAAATATCCCTTCCCTCTTTTAAAATACTTCCCTTGACGCCAGCGGGGAGCTCTAACTTAACTGGATGAGAAAAACCAAGCTCCAATTCTAGAACGTTCCCAGAAACTTCCGCCTTATAGCCAACCCCAATTAACTGTAGCTCCTTCTGAAACCCCTTTGTAACACCTTGAACCATGTTGTTTGCAAGCGCGCGCTCTAAACCATGATAAGCCCGAGATGTGTTTGTCTTGGCAACGTCCGAAAAAACCAACTTCCCACCTACTAGCTCTACCGATATCTCCGGCCGAACATTTCTCTGTAGCTTGCCCTTTGGCCCATCGATGCTAATCACCTGCCCAACAACATGAGCCTTGGCTACCCCTAATTCAACAGCTTGTTTTCCAATTCGAGACATTATACTTAACCAATATATCTAAAATACCGTGCAAATTACTTCGCCACCCAATCCCACTTTCCTCGCCTCCCTGTCGCTAAGAATGCCAGACGAGGTCGATACAATCACGACACCCAATCCACCCTTTACCTCCGGGATTTCGCCGCGTTTGACATATACGCGTCGGCCTGGCCTACTAATCCTTTTAATCTCCTTAATAACTGGCTTTCCACCGCCCAGGTAGCGCAACTCTATTTGTATGCTATCCTTACCACCAAGATCCGATACCCTCTTAAAGCCTGCAATATAGCCTTCGTCGAGCAGAAGCTGCAAAATCCTCTCTTTAGCATTCGACGCTGGCACAACAGTTCGTGCCAAACCGGACATGCTGGCATTTCTGATGTTGGTTAATAAATTTGCGATCGGATCAGTTACCATAAATAAAGCCTTTTTAACTCAATCTCCACCCTAACAAGAGCAGTCGAACTGCTACGTCTACCAACTCGCCTTTGTCACTCCGGGAATTTCCCCGCGCAACGCTCTTTGCCTAAAGCAGAGTCTGCATAATTTAAATCTCCGATAGTAAGCTCGAGGCCTACCGCAGATGCCACAGCGATGATATGCTCTAACCTTAAACTTCGGAGCGCGCTTCGCCTTTGCGATTAAAGATTTTTTCGCCATATTTTGTATCTCTTATTTTAATTTATCTCTAAGCAAGAAACTTTCTAATCTAAAAAAATTCGATTAGCACGTCGCCGCTTCCAGCTATCGGCAACACTGCTACCACTCCCTTACATTTACTCTATTGCCGGAAGGGGAATCCCAGATTTACCATAAGTTCTCGACCTTCCTCATCCGTCCTCGCCGAAGTAACAAATGTTACATTCAACCCTCGTATTTGCGTCTTATCCATGTCAATTTCCGGAAAAATAATCTGTTCCGAAAAACCGAAGCTATAGTTCCCAGCTCCATCAAAGGAATTCTTGGACACCCCGCGAAAATCTCGCACTCTCGGCAAAACGACATTGATCAGCCGGTCGGCAAACTCATACATCCTCTTCCGGCGCAATGTAACAGACACGCCGATTGGAGTACCCTCTCTCAGCTTAAAATTCGCAATTGACTTGCGCGCTCTACGTATAACGGGCCTTTGACCTGATATAAGCGCAAGATCAGCGGTTGCCATTTCGATGGCCTTAATATTTTGAACCGCCTCGCCAACACCCATATTAATCACAACTTTCTCCAGACGAGGAATCTGGTGAACATTCTTATAACCGTACTTAGCCTTCAACTTTGGAACGGCTTCTGTCTGGTACTTCTCCTGCAACCTACTCATAACAATTCATCCTTAGACATCGATCTGTTCAAACTGGCGAGTGCTGGGATTTACAAAACCCCTAACCTTTCGTCCATCATCCAGCGTTCTCATCTTAATTCTTACTGGCCGTTTGAACTCCTCACTAAAGTACATAACATTGGAAATGTGCATTGAGCCTTCCTTCTCTAGGATTCCAGAAGGTTCATTCACAGCACGCGCCTTCTTATGGCGCTTAATCATGTTTAAACCCTCAACAATCACCCTATCCTTCTTGGGCAGAAAGCGCAAAATTTTCCCCGTCCTACCCTTTAACTGCTTTTCCTTAGTGGAATTGCCTCCGGCAACAACCATAACGAGGTCGCCTTTCTTTAACTTGGTAGACATTTTTTTTGCATTAGTCGTCATAAATCCTAAACCCTTTCTCACAACACCCCTTTCTCACAACACTTCGGGTGCCAATGAGATTATCTTCATGAAATCCTTACCTCGAAGCTCTCGCGCTACCGGCCCAAATATGCGGTTGCCTATCAACTCCTTCTGGTTATTTATCAACACTGCCGAATTGGTATCAAACCTAATGTAAGAACCATCCGGTCGAGCAATCTCCTTGTTTGTGCGAACTACCACAGCCCTATGCACTTCGCCTTTGCGAATTTTGCCATTCGGTATAGCCTCCTGCACGGATACCACTATGACATCCCCGACGCTTGCATACCTGCGCCGCGCCCCACCCAACACTTTTATGCACAACACTTTTCGGGCTCCCGAATTATCCGCAACATCCAATACTGTCTCTGCTTGAATCATGACATCACCTCCCTAGACCGCCTTCTCGAGAATTTCCTGAACTCTCCATCGCTTATTCTTACTCAATGGCCTGGTCTCAGTAATTCGAACTCTATCTCCGATCTGGCACGCATTATCTACATCATGAGCGAAATATTTTCTAGTGCGCTTGACGTATTTTCCATAAACGGGGTGTTTAACTTTTGCGGTGATAGCAACTACTACAGTTTTATCCATTTTATTGCTTACCACCGAACCCTCTCTAGCCTTGCTTAGACCACGACTCTTCATGCTGCTGCTCTCACCACTATTCATAGTATTAGCTTAACTCCTAAAATTCCTATACCCTCGAGCTAGACTGCCGCTTCCACGCTATCCGCGAGCCGCACCACTTCTGCCTGTCTCAACACAGTCATTGCGCGCGCAATCCTGCGCTTTAAAAGCGACAACTGAGAAGTATTATCGAGCTGCCCAGAAGCCTGGCGAAATCGCAGCCTCATAAGCTCTTCCTTTAATGAACTAATTCGCTCTACTAGCTCATCCATGCTTAAGCCCCGTAACTGAGCAAGCTCTTCATTAACTTTCATTGTTACTCTCCACAAAAAATAAAAATACCAAGCCACCAGCGATAAGCGCAGAATTGGCAAGGCCGTCCATCCCAATCTTAGGCACCCAACCTCTTAACCATACGAGTCTGAATTGGCAACTTCGCACCAGCCAATTTAAAAGCTTCCCTGGCCGCTTCCTCTTCAACTCCAGTTATTTCGTACATGATCCTACCGCCGCGGACTACCGCTACCCAAGCTTCTGGACCGCCCTTTCCTTTACCCATTCGAACTTCCGCAGGCTTCTTGGTTAGGGGCTTATCCGGAAAAACTCTAATCCAAAGCTTTCCCCCGCGCTTAACCCTACGAGTTAAGGCAACACGAGCAGCTTCAATTTGTCTATTGCTGACCCAACCTGATTCGCATGCCATCAAGCCATAGTCGCCATAACTCAAGTGCGTTCCGCGAGTCTCCTTCCCCCTGAGATGATTAACCTGCTTCATCTGCTTGCGATATTTTACTTTCTTTGGCGATAGCATTTTCTTAGCTTTTAGTTAACAAACGACAACAAAAATAACACCTTAATTAATGCTGGACTATACCACAGTCGACGGCGCAGACACATTAGCGCCCTGGCCGCGCTGCTCCAAAACATCGTGCTCTTCAGCTTCCTCTCCAGAAAATACCCAACACTTTACACCAATAATTCCATAAGTAGTAAGTGCCTCTGAAAAGCCATAATGAATCTTAGCGCGCAAAGTATGCAGTGGAACCCTACCTTCGCGAATCCACTCAGTCCTCGCTATGTCCGATCCCCCTAGCCTGCCAGCCACAGAAATCTTTATTCCCTTAGCGCCCATTCGTATGGCGCGCTGAATGCTGTCCTTCATCGCTCGCCTAAACGCTACGCGACGAACTAACTGATTGGCAACGTTTTCGGCAATAAGTTGGGCATCGAGATCAGGCTTGCGAACTTCCTTAATATTTATAGTAACATCGCGACCTACGACCCTTTTTAGCTCTACTCGCAGATCTTCAATGTCTTTTCCCTTCTTGCCTATCACCAAACCAGGACGAGCAGTCATGACGCTAATCTTCACTCTACTAGCAGTGCGCTCAATGTCTATGGCAGACACACCCGCCCCAGCAAGACGCTTGCCTACGAAATTTCTAAGAAAGAAATCCTGATGAAGCTGATCTGCATAACCGCGCTTCTTATACCAACGAGAATTCCATGTCTCTGTAACGCCAAGGCGAAATCCCTTAGGGTGTACTTTTTGCCCCATGTAAACGTTTTCCTTATATTTTATCGACCGCCAATCTAATCTTCCTACTTTTCGCTTAACATAACAGTAATGCTGCTATGGCGCTTCCGAATAGGGGTAGCGCGCCCCTGGGCTCGCGGCATAGATCGCTTTAAAACTCTACCGCTATCAACCCATGCATACCTAACGTACAAATCATCTATGTTTACGGACGTATCGTCCCCTACATTAGAAACAGCCGACAATAATAACTTGCTAACCAGAGGTGCTGATTTCTTATCGCAAAACCTTAGCTTCTCCAGGGCTTCTTGTACCCGCTTCCCGCGAATAAGATCCACGACTAACCGCGATTTTTGCGGCGAGACGCGCACATTTCGCAACGTTGCTTTCGATATACATTCCACTTCATCTATTGACCTATTCATCTCGCACTCTTTCCTATGAGAGCAATCCCAACCATTGCTAACCTTTTACTTTGTCGTCTTATCTCCGCCATGCGCATGAAAAGTTCTGGTCGACGCAAACTCTCCTAGCTTATGCCCCACCATATTTTCGCTAACAAAAACTGGCAAAAATTTCTTTCCATTATGCACTGCAAAAGTAATTCCTATCATCTCCGGAATAATCGTAGACCGACGCGACCAGGTTTTAATTGGTCCGCGATGGGCACCAGATTGCACGCGAGCCACCCATTTCATAACGTGCTTATCTACAAACGGCCCCTTTTTAATCGAACGTGGCATATTTAAAATCCCCTCTAAATTCGCCTTTCCAAATCAACAGCGCGATCACCAGCTATAATATAGCTATTTCTTTCGCCTTCTCACTATAAACTTATCAGTAGCCTTATTGTTACGAGTCTTATATCCCTTGGTAGGCTGCCCCCATGGCGATACCGGGTGACGCCCTCCCGATGTTTTGCCCTCACCACCACCATGTGGATGATCAACTGGATTCATGGCGACACCTCTAACTTTTGGCCGCCTCCCCATCCAGCGGCTCGTCCCTGCCTTCCCCAACTTGCGGTTGGCATGAGACGCATTGCCAACAACCCCTATACTGGCCTTGCAAGTTAACAACACGCGGCGTTGTTCACCCGATGGCAGGCGCAGAAGCGCATACTTGCCATCTTTAGCCATAAGTTGCGCTGAAACTCCAGCGCTTCTAACCAACACACCACCACCACCAGGCCTCAATTCAATATTATGAACTTGCTCACCCAATGGAATCTCACTTAACGGCAAGGTATTCCCTGGTTTTACATCGGCAGTAAGCGAGGACTCCACGTTAGAACCAACTTCAATCCCCTCTGGGCAAATAATGTAACGCTTTTCGCCATCTACGTACTTTACCAAAGCTATCCTAGCCGTGCGATTAGGATCGTACTGTATGCTATCAATCTTGCCAGGAACCCCAGTCTTATTTCGCTTGAAATCAACAATTCGGTAATGCCTCTTGTGACCGCCGCCTCTACGACGAACGGTAATTCGCCCCTGAGCATTGCGAGCAGAGAGGCGTTGCTTACTCTGCAATAACGACTTCTCTGGACTTCCTTCAGTTAACTCTGAAAAGTCGCACGCTAGCCTAAATCTCGTGCCCGCCGTCATGGGCCGGAATTTCTTAATTCCCATTATAACCCCTCTATTATATTAATAGTGCTTCCGGGCTGTAACTTGACATAAGCCTTCTTTATGCCAGCACGCCTTCCCATCTTATTGCGAACTCGTTTAACCTTTCCTTGCGCATTCATGGTTCTAACGGACGCAACCTTTACGCCAAAAATCTTTTCCACGGCAGCCCTAATCTCAACCTTATTTGCCTGTGAATGAACGTCAAACACGACAAAACTGCCACCATCCGCGCCATATCCAGCGGCCTTTTCAGTTATGCGTGGCCGCCGCAAAATATCGCAAACATTGTTCTTTACGCTAGACATCTTGCCCTACTCCAAATCGCGACTCTATTCTCGACATGACGCTCTCCAGTATCACCAAATACTGCGAGTTAAGGACGTCATAGACATTTAAACTCATGGGAGTCAACATTTTTAGCCCCCTAATATTGCGCAAACTTTTTCCCATCACGCCATTCGCATCCTTATCATCCAGGACGACCGCAACCTTATCGCCATCTTCGATCCCCAAGGCGCGAAGTACCTTGAGCGCAGTTTTAGTCTTCGCCTCAGACAACTCCAAATCTTTTAACAAAAGCAGTCTGTTCTCCCTCAAGCGCGCACTAAGTGCCCCACTTAGTGCCTGTTGTCTCTCGAGCTTATTAAGCCTAAACCCGTATTTCCTTGGCTTTGGTCCATGCGCAATGCCACCACCCACCCAAAGTGGCGATGTATTAGAGCCTGCTCTCGCACGCCCAGTGCCCTTTTGCTTCCAGGGTTTCGCACCACCACCGCTTGCCGCTGCGCGAGTCAAGCATGCGTGCGTTCCTGAACGCGCTTTTGCCAAATGCCAACGAACAACCTGGTGCAACAAATTGCGCTTAACCGGTGCATCAAAAATATATGCACACGCACTCCTACTTCCCACCTTTGCCCCATCGGCACCAACGACATCTATAACTATGTTTTCGTTGTTTTCCACTGCCATTATCCTTTAAGCGATTCTTGAACAAACACCACGCTACCCTTTGTGCCAGGCACTGACCCCTTCAACAACAAGGCGTTGTCATTCTCTCTAATCCCAACTACCTCAAGCCCCTCCTGAACAACGCGCACAGCGCCCATATGCCCAGGCATGCGCTTATTCTTAAAAACTCGTCCGGGGAACTTACGGCAGCCTATAGAACCGCCGTGTCGAAAGTACTCATGCGTGCCGTGTGTGCGCTTTGCACCAGCCATACCATGGCGTTTCATCACACCGGCAAACCCCTTACCAGTCGTGATGCCCATGACATCGACGCGATCCCCTACGTTAAACATGCCAGCTATTGTCACTTCATCACCAACATTGAAAGCCTTAGTATCAGCTGGCGTCTTTAGCTTGTCTACGCGAATCTCCTTAATGTCTTTCGAGAAACCCTTCTTTGCTTTGGCTAAATGCCCGCTCAGCGCTCGATCGACCCTCTGAGGCTTTTGCTCTCCAATACCTACTTGTATTGCAGAGTAGCCATCAGTTTCTTTAGTCTTAACTTGGTGAACGATATTAGGCGCAACTTGCAACACCGTTACTGGCACTACCTCGCCGGCACTGTCAAAAACCCGGCCCATGCCCACCTTTTTTCCATATATTGCCTTCATATTGCCCCGTGTTGGCTTAACTTATTGAAGTTTAATTTCCACATCAATGCCAGCCGACAACTCGAGCTTGCCCAAGTCATCGATCGTCTGCTGAGTGGGTTCAAGAATATCGATCAGCCGCTTATGTGAACGAATTTCAAACTGATCTCTCGCCTTTTTGTCGACATGTGGAGAACGGTTTACAGTAAATCTCTCCACCCGAGTAGGAAGAGGAATAGGACCTGCAACCTTACCACCCGTGCGACGCACAGCAGTTACAATTTCTCCCACCGCTGCATCTAAGGCTTGGTGATCGTATCCACAAAGTCGGATGCGTATTCTCTGGCTTCCTATCATGAAGTTATACTCTCATTACTAAAAAGGGCCGCATGTCCACGCATGCCCTTAAACTATAAACTCGCGCGTACCTATATTCTTACTGAAGTATTTCGGCGACGACTCCTGCGCCTACAGTTCTACCTCCTTCGCGTATGGCGAAGCGAAGCTCCTTTTCCATAGCTATCGGCTGTATCAAGTCAACAGTTACCGTAACATTATCCCC
>JADLFC010000117.1 GCA_020845775.1 Deltaproteobacteria bacterium | reverse complement strand
TAGAGGTGTATTAGCAATGGGAAGAAATCGTAGATGTTTTGTTAATAACACTAGTGCCGCTAAAATAATTACTGCTGGTTAGTTTACGTCATCCAAATAAGCGGGGTGCAGATTTAAGTTGCAAATTAAAGTAGCTACGGCGTAGAGATCTGCCCGAAGTTCCCGATTACCCAATTTTAGCTACGCAGATATAAACTTTCTTTTTTGCGACTGATTATTTTATCGCACGGATAGCTCTGTTGCTGTGCTTTGCGTTGCAACTTTTTTCGACCTCAGTGTCGCTAATACTTAGCGGCGGGAGCTCGCAAAGCGTAGCTAAGTCATCGTCCTGTCGGGTTTCCTGATGTGCTCGCCACATCAATTTTTTATTCGTATCTCCACAGCAGTTCCGGCACGTAAAAGAAGGCCAATCTAATGCGGCAGCCAAACTAAGACAAGTTTCGTAGTGCGGACATTCAAATCGCCTCGTTATGTCACTTATTATTTCCAGCGTGCTGTCGGTTATGCGACAGTTCTCGCGGGCTCTCTTTACTAGGGCCCGTCGGCTCTGCAGTTGTAGTGGTGCTTGAGGGGGTTTTTGCTTGGTAATGTCAAGTCTCTTCTCTGAACGCAAAGAAGGGCTATTGACATCGGCTTTTTGGCAGGAACCATTACAGGCTTCAGCATCTTGGCTCAGATGTTTATAGATGTCAGGTTTTTGAACTTCAAATGGACCTGGACCGCTAGCCATAAAATCCGCAATCTCTTATCGATGATTCGAAGAAAACCTCAAGCATTAGCTATGAGATTTATGCTTAGATTTACAAGTATAGCTGAAAGCTTTGTATAAAAGCAACCAAAAGATTAGGACTAAGAAAAGGCTGCCGAGGGCAAATTTTATTTAGGCTAATTTAGTGTTATTCTACTAATCCTTATCTAAGTTGGCTGTTTCATTAGAATAGAATGGAACTATTAATTTATAACTGATGTATGGGATTTAATTCAGCAGTTAGGCACATTAAGCATCATGGAAAGGGGGCGTTGTGTGAGCACTTGGTTGTAATAGCGGAGAGAGATATTTCAAATGTAGAGCTCTGTTCGTTTGCCAGTGCTGGAAACTTCGCTAATGTGACGTTTCTAGACGTTAAATTAGTTGCAACTGATAATTCAGACGAGGCTTGCGCTGATAAGTTATGCGAAACGTTGCTGCGCGCAGACGCGAAGCGGATTAATCTCATAGGCATTGGGGGCGGCGCGAGCGTAGCTTTAGTTTTGGCGCGGGAGATGTCGAAGTCAGTGCGACGCATGGTAATTATCGATGCCGAGTCTCGTAGTGAGCCTCGGCTATTAATTAGGTTAATGGATGTGTGCGACAAACTCGTACCTATGGGCATGCCGTTTTTATTCTCATTTGCTGGCTTTGATTGTAGATTTTTTTTGCACTCCCTTAGAATGCCAGTGCTAATCTTAACTTCAAGTCATGCTTCTAATTACTGCAAAGAGCAGAGTAAATATTTCCACCGCAAATTGCCAAATTCTTATCTCAGGGAACTTACAGAGTGGGGATTCCTGGGTGACTTATTTTGTAGTCCAGAGTTATTGAGAGAATTGGCGTCTTTTTTTTCTATTCAAGTTAAAATGCCACAAGGTAGAGTCTCGCAAAACCAAGTGCGAGGGCCAAAAGTTGCTAGCGAAGGCAGTGCTTAGCATGAGTGCCTGTTTGTTTTCCAAAGATGAGCTTAGGCGCTATCAGCGCCAAATAATACTGCCGGAGGTTGGTATTCCCGGGCAGGAAAGGCTAAGAAAATCAAGTGTCTTAATTGTGGGAGTTGGCGGCTTGGGATCTCCATTAGCTATGTATTTAGCAGCTCAGGGAGTAGGGCGCATGGGTCTAGTCGATTTTGACGCGGTAGATATTAGCAATCTACACAGGCAGGTTATTTATGGAACGGCTGATGTGGGTTTGCAAAAATTGGAATCGGCTCGCGAAGCTATTTTACAGCTTAATGAAGATGTCAAAGTGGATTTATACAATTCGCGACTTTCGTCGCAAAATGCCTTAGGTATACTGAGACACTATGATATCGTCGTCGATGGCACTGACAACTTTGCTGCCAAATACTTGATTAACGATGCCTGCGCATTGCTCGGGAAACCAAATGTATATGGAAGTGTGTATGGGTTCGAGGGGCAAGTATCTGTTTTTTGGGCAGGACGTGGACCTTGTTATAGATGTTTGTATCCGGAAGTGGCTGCGCGAGGAATGGTTCCAAGCTGTGCGGAAGGAGGAGTGCTTGGCGTTTTGCCTGGAGTGATTGGGATGTTGCAGGCTTGCGAGGTAGTGAAATTAATTCTCGTGCAAGGCGAGCCTCTAGTTGGTAACCTTCTATTGTATGACATGCTCGCTGCGGAGTTTAGGAAGGTGGTGATAAGCAAGGATCCAAATTGTGCGATTTGTGGAGATAATCCCACTATAAAGGTTTTGTCGGACATTGAGCAAACCGCCTGCATGAAAGAGGGTGATATGAATGATGTTAGGAGTTTGGTCGAGATGATTAGCCCAGAGGAACTTCGCGATGAGTTGAGCGGAAGAGAGGAGATTTGCCTCATAGATGTGAGGGAGCCGCATGAGTTTGATATTTGCCATATAGCAGGAGCTCAACTTATGCCTTTAAGCGAAATTGAAAAGCTGTGTAGCGAACTAGATAGCAGTGCAAATATAGTCGTGTACTGTAAAGGCGGCAAACGTGGTGCTAAAGCCGTGGAGATTTTATTTCAAAGTGGTTTTAAGAAAGTGAGAAACTTAAGCGGCGGTATCCTACAATGGATCGAAGCGGTCGATCCGTCGCTTGAGAAATATTAACAGGAGTTGTTTAACAATGTCATCATCGGAAATAGATTCACTTCTTCACGAGGAGCGCATTATTGCTCCAAGTGATGCTTTTCGCAAAGCGGCGCTCTTGCAGAGCCTTCAAGATTACGAGCAGATGTATAGAGAGTCCATTAGTGAGCCAGAGAAATTTTGGGCTAGGCAGGCTAGAGAGAACTTATTTTGGTTTAAGGATTTTGGTTCTTCTGTGTTTAGGGGCGACTTTAGTTCTATAGGAGAGCGGGAAGGGCTTTTTGTGGAGTATTTTTCATCTGGCGTTATCAATGCTTCTTATAATTGCCTAGATCGGCACCTAGATACTTGGCGCGCTAACAAGGCTGCGATTATTTGGCAGGGTGAGCGCGAGGAGGAGAAGAGGACTTTGACGTATATGCAGCTATACTTGGAGGTGTGTAGGTTTGCAAATGTCCTTAGAAAGCATGGCGTAAAGAGGGGCGATGCCGTTACTCTTTTTCTTCCGATGATTCCAGAACTCGTGATTGCCGTGCTGGCTTGTGCGCGCTTAGGAGCAGTGCATTCGGTGGTCTTTTCGGCTTTTAGTTTCGAGGCGCTAAGAAACAGGATAATGGATTGTAGTTCTCGGGTTGTAGTTACGGCTGATGTGGGTTTTCATGGTGGCAAGACGATTCAACTAAAGGAAAAGGTCGATAAGGCTCTCCTTGGTTGCGAGCAGGTAAGAAGAGTAATCGTTTTTAACCGCGGCAATCAGAATGTGGATATGAAGTCTGGGCGCGATTGCTGGTGGCATGTCGAAAGTAGTCAAGATGATATTGGCGACAAATGCGAAGCCGAGCCGTTACCCTCAGAGCACCCTTTATTTGTGTTGTACACTAGTGGTAGCACGGGTAAACCTAAGGGAGTAATGCACACTACTGCGGGTTATTTGCTATACGCGCACGTTAGTTTTAAGTACATCTTTGACTATGACGACAAGGACGTGTTTTGGTGTACGGCAGATGTAGGTTGGGTTACGGGTCACTCGTATCTCATATATGGGCCACTTTCCAATGGGGCGACCTGTATGATGTTCGAGGGTGTGCCGACTTACCCAGCGCCGGATAGATTTTGGAAAATCATTGCACAAAATAGGGTAAGCGTTTTTTACACGGCTCCAACGGCGCTAAGAGCGCTAATGCGTTTGGGAGACGAGTTGCCAAAAAGACACGATCTTTCGAGTCTGCGGCTGCTAGGTAGCGTGGGGGAGCCTATAAATCCAGAAGCTTGGATGTGGTATTATCGCGTAATTGGGAATGAGCGTTGTCCCATAGTCGATACTTGGTGGCAGACGGAGACTGGCGGAATAATGATAAGTACTTTGCCGGGAGCCATGTCGATGAAGCCAGGATCGGCTGGAAAACCTTTTTTTGGAGTGGCGGCTAGAGTTGTTGGTGAGGATGGTGCAGTGGTTACCGCAAATCATGGCGGCAGTTTGGTGATCGAAAGTCCATGGCCAGGCATGATTAGAGGCGTTTATGGAGATGCTACAAATAAGCTTATAAAGGAAGTTTATTTTAGCAAGTTTCCTGGAAAATACTTTACCGCCGATGGTTGTCGCGTCGATGAGGATGGTTATTATTGGCTTCTTGGAAGAATTGACGATGTGCTCAATGTGTCTGCGCATAGGATTGCTACTGCCGAAGTTGAGAGCGCGCTAGTTTCGCATAGGGCCGTGTCTGAGGCAGCAGTGGTGGGTTATCCACATGAGACTAAAGGGCAGGGAATATGTTGTTTTGTAACGCTTAAGAGCAGCGTTCAGCCTACGGAGGAAGTGCGGAAGGAATTGATCCAGCAAGTTAGAAGCGAGATTGGTCCAATTGCCACTCCAGATAGAATGTATTTTGCCGATGCTTTGCCTAAGACGCGTTCGGGAAAGATCATGCGGCGCATCTTAAAGAAAATAGCGGCTGGGGAGATAGATAAGATTGGCGATACGACAACTCTTGCCGATCCGTCGGTAGTGGATAACTTAGTGGCGGCTGTGGCTAAATCCTAAGCGCGCTAACATGTCCAAATCATTCATTTGTTTCTTTTGTGACGAGTGAATAGGTGCCGCAACTCTATGTAGTCCAACACTTAACATATTACGCTTCTATTAGTTTGTCCGCAGCAGTTTTTGTAGATAAATTTCTTCTGCTAATAGGACGCTTTTTACGTAGTTTCTAGTTTCTGGGTAGCCGATGAGCTCTAGCCATAAATATGGTTCTATATTGGGCATGCGTGCGCGCCAGCGATTTACGGCGGATTGTCCGGCATTGTAGGCGGCGATTGCAAATATTTTGTTGCCATCGTAGGTGGATAAAAGGCGGGAAATATGTTTGGTTCCCAGGGAAATGTTAGTTTTGGGATCGAAGAGATCATTTTCGGCGAGTAAACCTTCGGTCTTCGCCGTTTCTCGCATGAGCTGCATGAGTCCCATAGCTCCCACCGAGGAAATGGCTTTTGGGTCGAAATGGCTTTCTGTTCGGGCGATGGCTAGAAGCGTTGATTCGCTAACGCTAAATGTGCTAGCGGCTTCGCGGAATACCTCAATTTCTGCTGTCGGGTAACTCAAGTCCAATAGAAAGTCGGCACACCTGCTCAAACGCTCGTCGCTTGTTTCTAAAGGTGCAACTTCTTTTAAGGCGCGACTCGCCGCTCGTATTGCCAAAGTAGGGCTTGCAAATTGGGAGTATAAGCTAGCTCTGGTTGTGTCGGTTTGAATTCTTACTATTGGGGTCCTTGATAACTCGGAAAACTTCGCAGAATCCATCTGATTAGCAAGAAACCAGTCCACCTCAAACTGAGCAAATTGAGAAAGATCGACACTTTTTAGCTCGGCTAATGTATCAATTAAGCGCGCAGGTAAGTCTAGCACACATTGGCGCATATCTGAGTCGGTATGTGAGCTACGAGATACGAGTTTTAGTTCGGAGGTGCCGCCAGCTAGAAATTTTCCAGCAAGCATGCTGTAAAAGGTTGGCGGTTGCATTTTGGACAGCGATTCCCAAATGCTTTCGGCAGAGGGATGGTGTAATGTTCGAAGCGTAGCACTGTCTAATTCGCTCAATGCGAATGCTTGCCAAAACATTGCATGATGATGGAGGTTATCTAGCTCATCGAACTTGGGTTTTTGCGCCGTGCTTAGCATCTCTTCGGCGGTTGCAAACATTTTCTGAAAGGAATCAGCCGCAAATACATAGCTTTCTTGCTGCAAATACAGCCAGGCAATGCGCTTAAGAGTTTTTAATTTTATTTCTAGGCTGACAGTGGAGTCATGTAGTTCCAAGTAAACATTCTTAGCTTCTGCTAGTTGGTGGGTCTCCTCAAAGAGATGTCCCTTAATGTACAGAGCTTCATCCTTGTAGCTAGTTTCGGGAAAACGCTCGAGAAGTCTATTGATAAACTGAAAGGCGCGGTCGTGATCGTTCGCATTCCAGGCATCTTTGGTAATTTGCAGCATAGCGCGATCGGCACCGCCGAGTTCTCCATCGGCGCTAATCGTTAGCAATATGTAATCAGCCTCTTCTCCGCGCCGCAACGCCTTCAATATTTGCGCTTCGAGAAAAAGCGCCCCAAAATACTCAGGCGTTTTTGGCGCAATGGCAATCTTCTGCTCCTGGATTTTAGCAAGAGCTATAATAGCTTGGTTTTCCTTTAGAAGCAGGCTAACTTCTTCAGCCATAAAGTTTTCTGGCAATGATTTAATCAGCTCCGGATTCTTCTCCAGTAGAGCATGGGTTTCACGGCGGGCTGATG